>CATZIG010000251.1 GCA_958419975.1 uncultured Collinsella sp. | reverse complement strand
GTCGGCGAGATGGCCGACTATGCGGGCGATGCCGCGAGTGAGGTGGCGGATGCGACGCTGCACAGTGGCGTGCGGGGCGGCGTCGCAGCGACGAACGAGGGCAGCCATTTCGAAATCGATGCCAGCGAGGTAAACGCCATCGATCTGAACTGGCTCGCTGGGTCGGGCTCCGTACGCGTGGTGCCCGATAGCGAGACCGGCGGCGCAATTGTCGTGAACGAGACCATGCACGGCGGCCCGCAACCCGTTATGGCCTGCAGCACGAACGACGGCGTGCTTTCCATCGACTACATGGAGGGTAGCGGTGGCCTGTCGGGATGCTCGCTTGGCACGTGGGGCAGCAAGGACGTAGAGCTGCTTATCCCTGAATCGGCGGCGTCTCTCGAGCGGTTCGTTCTTGAGGCAGCCTCAGGCGAGTACGGCATCGACGGAGCGGATGCCGTGCTGTGCGGGAAGATGGAGCTCGATGTCGCCTCGGGTTCCGTCTCGGTTAGCCGTACGTCGGTGACCGACCTCGAGCTGAGCCTCGCAAGTGGTAACGTCGCTTACGAAGGATCCGTCGCCAAGACGCTGCGCATCGATCAGGCGTCAGGCGAGTTTCGCCTTGGGCAGTGCTCGCCTGCTCCAGAAACCATTGCGGGCTCCCTCGCTTCGGGTCATATCATCCTGGAGCTTCCCGCCGACACGGCACTGAAGGCCAACGTCAACAAGACCTCGGGCAACTTCACGAACGACTTTGCCGAGTCTGCGGGCGACTCCTCCCAACCCTGCGACCTTTCCTTCGACATTATAAGCGGCAACTTGGAGGTGCTCGGCGTCGAGTAAATGGTGTGCAACCCCATAGCCTTCAACAGAAAAGGGGCGACCTGATGGTCGCCCCTGCTGCGCGCAAATACCTCATGGGGTACTGCATTTGTGCGATGCGCTTATAGTCGGGCCTTTCTATCATCCATTGGCAGAGAAATTTGGAGGATGATAAAGAAAGGCGGTAGCATGGCTGACTTTGAAGCCATTGTCGTGGGGGCTGGGTGTGCCGGTTCTGTCGCTGCATACGAGTTGGCCCGATCGGGTAAGTCTGTGCTTCTTATCGAGCGCGGAAACTATGCAGGGGCGAAGAATATGACCGGAGGGCGCATCTATTCTCACTCTTTGGCGAAGGTGTTCCCGGATTTTGAGCAGGAAGCTCCCTTAGAACGCAAGATAACCCACGAGAAAATATCCTTGCTCGCGCCCGATGCCTGTTTTACCGTCGATTTCTCATCGGAAGCGATGCTTGCCCCGAATTCCGATTCATATTCGGTGCTGCGCGCGCCTTTCGACCAGTGGCTCGCGTCGAAGGCGGAGGAAGCGGGAGCGGAGGCCATCTACGGCATTGCTGTCGAGAGTCTTGTGAAAGATGAAACCGGCAAAGTGATAGGCGTGAAGGCGGGCGAGGACGAAATTACGGCTGATGTTGTTCTGCTGTGCGATGGAGTGAACTCTCTGCTTACCAAGCAGGCGGTTGGCGCCGCGCGGCCGCCCGCGAGTGGGATTGCTGTCGGCATCAAGCAGACCATCGAGCTGCCTCCCTCTGTTATCACTGATCGAGTGCTTTCGGGCTCAGATGAAGAGGGAGCAGCGTGGCTGTTCGCGGGAGATGCGACAAAGGGGACATTCGGAGGCGGTTTTGCCTATACGAACAAGTCGTCCATCTCCATTGGCTTGGTTGCAGGGATCGAAGCGACGATGAACCATGGTCGAGCGCCGGTTTACCAGATGCTCGAGGACTTCAAGCAGCATCCGGCGATCGCGCCTCTGATTGCCGGCGGCAAGGTGGTTGAGCACTCGGGGCATATGGTTCCTGAGGGTGGCTTGAGCATCATGCCCCCTCTTGTGGGAGATGGCGTGCTTCTCGCGGGGGAGAGCGCCATGATGTGCATCAATTTGGGATATCAGGTTCGCGGCATGGATTTCGCCATTGCAGCTGGCATGCACGCCGGCCGGGAGGCGGCGCGCGCGTTAAGCGCCGGAGATACTTCCGCGCAGGGGCTGCAGGGCTATACGGCGGCCCTCGAGAACTGCTTCGTCATGCAGGACTTGCGCCAGTTCTCGGAGGTGCCTTCTTTCATGGAAGGCTTCCATCGCATGTTCGATGGGTATCCGCAGGCGATTCGAGACATTATGAACACCATGTTCGTGGTTGATGGCGAGCCGGTTCGGCCTCTGAAGAAGAACCTGAAGCCGGTGCTGGGGCAAATCGGAGTTGTCAATATGGCCCGCGATGCGATGGGAGCGATGAAGGCATTATGAGTGTGCAGCAAATTACGGTGAACGTTGACGGCTATCTGGCGTTAAACAAATACGAGGTCGATGAGGCCAACGCTCATATCGAGCTTGTCGAGGATCCCTCTGACGAGGAATTCGACAAGCTTGTCATGGTGTGTCCGGCGGCCCTGTACAAGCGAGAGCCCGACGGAACGACAAGCTTCGATTATGCGGGTTGCCTCGAGTGCGGCACATGTCGCATCGCCTGTGTGGACACCATAATCG
>CATZIG010000250.1 GCA_958419975.1 uncultured Collinsella sp. | reverse complement strand
GCAGGGCCCCATGGGCAGTGTCTTGTTGAGTGAGTACGATGCCGCCGACATTCCACCGGCGTTTTGGAATCTGGCAGAGCCGCAGACCGTTTCTCGTATCCATCGCTTGTATGTCGCCGCCGGCGCGCAGGTGCTCATTACCAACACCTTTCAGGCATCAAGCTATGCCCTCAAACACGACCAGATTGCGCCGTCCGTGGCGGAGGTCAATCGCGGGGCCGTCGACGATGCCCGCCAGGCGCACCCTCAGCTGCTGCTGGGCTCGATGGGCCCGATCGGTATTGAGTGGTTTGCCGAGGACTCTGCCGAGTATCGTGAAATCCGAGGCATTGCGCGCGAACAGGCGCACGCCTTGCTCAATGCTGGTGTTGACGGTCTGCTGATCGAGACGGTGACGTCTATCCGTAATCTGCAGCCCATGCTTGCCGGCGTCCGAGATGCCGCCGACGGCATGCCTGTTCTGGTGAGTTTTGTCGTTGACGATAAAGGCGACCTGCTGGGCGATGGCCTCAACATCGAGGCAGCCGTTTTGTACGCCGAAAAACACGGCGCAAACTCGGTTGGTGTTAATTGCTGTTCGCTTGCGGCCGCGAATGCGGCGGTGCCCAGGATGGTTGCATCGGCGACTACTCCCGTTACGGTGCGTCCCAACGTAGGCGATCCGGTCCAGACTCAGGATGGCCCCGTATGGCACGAGAATCCCGAAGCTTTCGCGCGCGCATGCATCGAATGGAGACATGCCGGCGCCGCAATGGTGGGCAGTTGCTGTGGAACCACGGCAATCACTACGGCAGCGATGGCCGAGGCGCTCGATATATAAAGGGCAAAACCGCTCCATACGGGGCGGTTTTTTTATTGCTTGCATGTCCTCGGCAGCATTTGCCCAAATGGTGAATGCTGGTGCCGGCAGGTTGCCGAGTGCGTGTTGCGGGTATACCTCACGCGTACCATGATCCAAACACTGTGAGGTGTCTGCGCGTGTGCGCGATAATTCATTTTGGAACTGACGGTTGGCGCGCTCGCGTCGATGAGGACTTCACTGCCGATAACGTTGCCCGTATCGCCGATGCCGTCGGCGAGTTGTGGCAAAAGACCAATCCGGGCAAAACGGTATATATAGGGTTCGACACCCGGCCCCTGGCGCGCGAGTTCGCTGAGCTTGCGGCGGGCGTGCTAGCAGCGCACGGGCTAGACGCCGTGCTCGCTTCGCGACCTGTCCCGACCCCTGCCCTTACGTGGGCGGCGGCTTATGACGGTGAAGCGTGCGGCGCGCTCATGGTGACGGGGTCCCATCATCCGCAGGGCTATCTGTGCCTCAAGATTCGCATGGGTGACGGCTCGACCGCCAACCAGGATGTCATCGAAGAGCTCGAAGAGACTATGGCTCCCGAGCCAATGGGGATCGAGGGGCAATATCGCACCGCGGATATCATTCCTGACTATATGCAGGCGGTGGCATCGTTTGTCGATGCCGAAGCCATCCGCGCCGCGCACCTGCGCGTGGTTGTCGATCCCATGGGCGGCGCAGCCCAGGGCTATCTAGCCGACTTGCTGCGCGAGCTTGGCGTTGAGGTGCACGAGATTCACGCCGGGCAGGCGTCTGACCAAGAAGATATCTGCCCCGACCCCGTTGAGCCGTGGGTGGACGCTTGCGAGCGCACGGTTATCGAGGACGGAGCTTGCGCTGGCCTGGTGACCGACGGCGACGCCGACCGCATCGGCGCGGTTGACGAGCGCGGCAGATATATACATCCGCATCAGATCATGGCGCTCGTTTTGGGCGACTTGGTTCAATTTCGTAATTTGAAGGGGCGCGTCGTCGTCAATCTTTCATGCTCGACGCTCGTGCGTCGCATTGCCGAGGCACTTGGCTGCCGCGTGACCGTCAAACCAGTCGGTTTCAAATATATAGCGGCAGAGATGAAGAAGGGCGGCGTCCTCATAGGCGGCGAAGAAGCCGGTGGTATCGGCATCGCCGCGCATATGCCCGAGCGCGATGGCATCCTCGCCTGTCTGATTCTGTGTGAGCTTATGGCAAAGACGGACGCGCCTTTGGGCGTTCTGGTCGACCAACTCGAGGACAGTTTTGGTAAGACGAGTTACGGTCGACGCGATTTGCGCCTTGAGGCCGAAGATGCCGAAACGTTACGAACCCTGCTGCCGGGCGTAAACCCCAAGTCGATTTGTGGCAAGGTGCCGCAAAACGTTAGTCATATGGATGGCTTGCGTTTGGCATTCGAGGATGACACGTGGCTGCTGGTCCGTCCTAGCGGGACCGAACCGGTGGTGCGCGTCTACGCCGAGGGGTTCTCGGTGGAAGAACGTGACGAGTTGCTCGATGCTGGCTGTGCTTTAGCTAGGGGGACGTATCCGCTTTAACCATGAGACTGCCTTATATAAAGAGATGCTCGGCGAGCGGTAGGTAACGGCTGGCAAACGTTAGTCGGATTCAAAAATGTGTAGGAAATGTGTACACCCAGATTCCCGCCCCCGGGGCCCCTCCGGTCTGGCAATATATCTCCTTCCCGCGCGGCCC
>CATZIG010000249.1 GCA_958419975.1 uncultured Collinsella sp. | reverse complement strand
CGCGACATGGTCATCGGTTTTTTGATGGGCTACAAGAACGCCTATCAGGCTGCCGAGGACATCGAGACGCTGCGCGAGAACTACCCGCGCGAGGCACTGGCCTGCGCGCTCAATCTGCTTTCGAGCCACGACCGCCCGCGCATTATCTCGGTGCTCGGCGGTGGCCCCGACGAGTCGCAGCTGCCCGAGAGCGAGCGCAGCAAGTGGCGCCTGGACGAGAATTCCATGGGCCTGGCCAAGAGCCGCTTTTGGTTGGCGACGCTCATGCAGATGACCTTCCCGGGTGTGCCCTCGATCTATTACGGCGACGAATACGGCTTGGAGGGCCTCACCGATCCAGGCAACCGCCGCACCCTGCCGACCAAGGACCAACTCCACGACTTCGATACGCTTGCCATCGTTAAGAACGCATCTGCCATTCGCCGCGCGTTACCGTTTATGGTCGATGGCGAGATCAAGGCCTTTGCGCTCAACGACGACGTCTTGGCCTACACCCGCACGGGCAAAGACGGCGAGGCCGCGACGGTTATCATCAACCGCAGCCTGCGCAATTCACACCGCGTGACGATTCCGGCGCTCGGCGAATGCGCGAGCGACGTGATCAGCGGTCACGAGTGCGAGATCCACAACGGTACCGTCACGCTCGACCTGTACCCGCTGGGCTCTTCGATCATCTATCACCACGCCGAGCAGCGCCTGCAGGAGCAGCTCGATCACGGTGCGGGTGTTGTGTGCCATATCACATCGGTGCCGACCGATGACGGCAAGCCCGGTACGATCGGCGCGCCCACGCGTCGCTTTATCGACCATCTGGCCGCCATGGGCATGCGCTACTGGCAGGTTCTCCCCGTCAACCCCACCGACTTCTTCCGCTCCCCTTACGCCGGTCCTTCGGCCTTTGCAGGCAATATCGACCTGCTACCCGAGAGCCACGAGGAGCTGGCCGCCGACTTTGAGACCTGGATGGCCCGCGGCGGCGAAGATGCCGATCCGTTGTACACCGCGTTTAAACATCGCAATGCCGATTGGCTCGAGAAGTACAGCGTCTATATGGCCGTTAAGAAGTACTTTGAGGGCGAGTCGCGCCATGATTGGCAGGCAGATGTCGCGCGCTACAACGAGCATCTGATCGACGACAAGCGCTTCCACAACGAGGCCGAGCTTCAGGCGTACATGCAGTACCGCTTTGACCTCGCTTGGTGCGAGCTCATGAACTATGCGCACAAGAAGGGCATCGAGGTCATCGGCGATATTCCTATGTACGTGTCCGACGATTCGGCAGACACGTGGAGCGAGCCCGAGAACTTCTGGCTGTCCGATACCGGAAAGGCGATTGAGATTTCCGGTGCGCCGCCCGACAACTTTGCACCCAAGGGCCAGGTGTGGGGCAACCCGACGTTCCGCTGGGACTACATGAAGCAGAACGGCTATAGATGGTGGATGGATCGCCTGCGTCGTGCGTTCTCGCTCTACGACCGCGTGCGTCTGGATCACTTCCTGGGCTTCCACAGCTACTTTAGTATCCCCGCGGGCAAGGCTTGCGCCGACGGCCGCTGGCTGGCAGGACCGGGCAAAGACCTGTTCCAGACCGCCTATGACGAGCTGGGTCCGCTCAACTTTATCGCTGAGGACCTGGGCAATTTGACGCCCGGTGTTCGCGCCATGGCTTCGACCTGCGGCTTCCCCGGCATGGACGTACTGGAGTTTAGCAACTACGACGTTCGCTGCGGAATTCATCCCACGCCGGGCAAGATCCTGTACACCTCGACGCACGACACCTCGACGCTTGCCGGCTGGTGCACGCACTCCTTTGCGGGCGGCGACGAGCCGAGCGGCATTGCATTGGCAGGCGAGCTCATGGGCAACGCCTTGGCCAGCGATGCTCCGCTCGTTATGATGCCGCTGCAGGACGTGCTAGGGCTGGGCGACGATGCACGTATGAACGTGCCGGGCGTGGCCACGGGCAACTGGACGTGGCAGGCTCGGGAGGCCGACGTTGCAGCAGCCGAGGAGAAAACTGCGAAGCTCCTGCGCAACACCCATAGATTCTGGGGCGAAGCGTGATAAAACCCCCGATATAGGGTACAGTTACAGACGTTTGAATTTTTGCGGGCAGAGTAATCTGCCCGCTTTGTGCTGAAAAGGAAGTATTATGGCGCGCTACGATTACAAGTGCTCGAGCTGCGGCAACGTGTTTGAGGTTGAGCATCCCATGTCTGAGACTCCCGAGGTCGTGTGCCCCAGCTGCGGTGCCCCGGCGGCCAAGACGTTCTCGGCCAGCGGCATTAAATTTGAGGGCAGCGGTTTCTACAACACCGACCAGCGAAGCGGCGGCTCCAGCACCAGCGCCACCAGCGGCTGCTGCGCCAACTGCCCGCATAACCACTAGAAACCGAACAGCCCCGCGACCGACACCGATCGCGGGGCTATTTCTTTGCGCTATAGGTGGCTAATTATCTACCCAGGTTTCCTTATGAGTTGCGGTGAAATAAGGACTGTTTGGCGGACAGAAGCGGCTTTTCAATCCCTATTTCACCGCAACTTA
>CATZIG010000248.1 GCA_958419975.1 uncultured Collinsella sp. | reverse complement strand
GTTGTTCGTCCTGATCTTCTGCCAGTGCTCGCGGGGGAAGGACATGAAGGCGAGCGCGTCCTCCCTCGCGCCCTCGAAGACGTCGCCGGCCGCGCGGGAGAGGGCGCGCACCCTGGGCGCCGCCAGGTCCCACGCCGCGCGGGCGACGTCGGCGTCGGCCTGCCCCGCGCACGCCCGGACCAGGTCGGCGGCGAGCGCCTGGCCGGCGAGGCTGTGGATGTGGCCCCTGATGTCGCGCTGGAGGTGCGTCAGGCACCGCTGCCAGGAGCAGCCCGGCAGGACCCTGGAGACGGCGGCGACGAGCCCCGCGTGGGCGTCGGACACCGCGAGCCTCACGCCGCGCAGGCCCCTGTCCCTGAGGGAGCCGAGGAACTCGGACCAGGCGGCCTCGGTCTCGCTGTCGAAGCAGGCGCAGCCGAGGAACTCCTTGTGCCCGGAGGACGACATGCCGATCGCCGTGACGGGCGCGACGCTCGCGTAGCGCCCGCCGGTCCTGCACTTCTTGTAGGTCGCGTCGAGCCACACGTAGGGGTGCTCGCCCTCGATCGGCCGGGTCCTGAACGCCTCGGCCTCCTCGTCCAGCCCGGCGCACAGCGCCGACACCTCGGAGCTGGACAGCGAGGAGACGCCGAGCTCCTCGGCGACGAGCCCGACCTTGCGGGTGCTCACGCCGGCGACGTACATCTCGCGCACGAGCGCGACCATGGACGCCTCGACGCGCGTGTAGCGCTCGAGTATGCCCTCGGGGAAGTAGGTCCCCTCGCGCAGCTTGGGGACCCGCAGCTCGAGGTCGCCGAGGGAGGTCGACAGGGACCTCTCGCGGTAGCCGTTCCTGCTGTTGACGCGCTCGGGCGACCTGGAGCCGCGGGGCGCGCCGCAGGCCTCCTGCGCCTGGGAGTCCATCAGGGCGTTGACCACGGACTGGATCACCTCCCTGCCGAACTCCCTCAGGTCGTCGCACCGCGAGAACAGCGCGAGCAGGGCCTCGGTCTGGGGCCGGTCGAGGCCGAGCCCCCGGTCCGGCTGGGATAGAATGTCGCTGTGGGCCATCGTCTTTCCTTTCGTCGAATATCTAGGCACTGACGATTCTAGGCGATGGCCCTCCCTTGCTTCTTACACCACGACTGTGTGCGCTACCCAAAGGTGTCTGCCCGTCCCCAACGACCACGTCATTCTCTGGGCAGACATGATCTCATATGGAGGATACCCTGCCGGAATCGCCCTCACCGATCGCGCATTCATATCCAAAGCCCCCAAGAAAGATGTGAAGGCCGCCAACAAAGAAGCCAAAGCAAAAGCGAAGGAAACCGGTGAGAAGGCCCATAAGCTTAATGCTATCTACCGCATCATCCCATGGGATTTCTTCGATCCCGAGGATTACGACATCCTGGAGCGCAAGGATAAAGGAAATCGAAGATATGCGCTCAAAGGCAAAGACGAGACCCTCGCTGTATTCGAGAGCAAAGCTATGTACGAAGCGTTCAGAGAGTACCGCTCCGATGCGATAAGGCAAAGAAAAGAAGCGGAGGAATTGGCCGAGAGGTCGACGATCAGCGCCCTGAACTCCTTCAGCGTCGGGGGCATTATGTTCAATGCAGCCTATGGCGCAGGACAGACGAAGACGGGCCATGGAATCTACGCGGAGGAAGCCGGCGCGAAGCTTGATTGGATTCACGGCGAGAAGTCAACGGTAGTCGGAAGAGATAACGCCAAGAACGGACCCGACAAAATTGTTGGGGCATCCCCGGTGCAGTGCAAGTTCTGCAAAACGGCATACCAAACCGTAGAAGCCTGCTTCAACAAAACGCCAGCTGGCGCCAAGGAATTCAGATACTATGATCTCAACGACAACCCGATGAAGATTGAAGTTCCGAAGGACCAGTACGCGGATGCTGTCGCCTATATGAAAACGCGTATCGAGCAAGGAACCGTTAAAGGCGTCAACGATCCGGAGGCGGCGCTTGATATCATCCGCAAGAGCAACCTTTCATACCAGCAGGTTCGCAACCTTGCCAAGCCGGGAACAGTGGAATCGCTCGTCTACGACTTCGCCGAGTCCTCGATAACATGCACTTCCGCCCTGGGCATTTCCGCCGTCTGCGCATTTGCCCAAGCACTGTGGAGCACTCGAAGTCCAAAAGAGGCGGCAAAGTACGCAATCGTTACGGGCATCAGGGTCTACGGGCTCAGCTTCGCCGGAAGCGTCATTGCCTCCCAGCTGTCCAGGACCAGCTTGATGAACGCAATAAACCCATTGGCTACGCGTATCACCAAGAGGATAGGATCCAAAGCGGCGCAGGAAATAGTAAACGCATTTCGGGCGATGGCAGGGAAGAAGGCCATATACGGCGCCGCGGCACAGAAGAGCTTCGCGAAGTTTCTTGGATCGAACCTAATTACCCAGGGGGCTATGTTCGTGGTCTTTACCGTACCGGATACGTACGGGCTGATTGAAGGAAGGCTGTCAGGGGCTCAGTATACGAAGAACATAACGTCCCTGCTCGTGTCGTTCGGAAGCACGATTGCCGGGACGGCGGCGACAGGCGC
>CATZIG010000247.1 GCA_958419975.1 uncultured Collinsella sp. | reverse complement strand
CTTTTGCGTCTGGCTGCGCTCTGCCGCCGCCTTGGCGCGCAGGCTGTTGGGGGCGACGCGCGCCGTGGTCGCGCGTCCCGCAACCTGGCGCATCTCCTGCGTGGTCGCGGCGCCACCTAGGTGCTCCTCGACATCGGGCTCAACGGGCTCGTAGGCGCCGGCAGGGTAGTCGACAGCGGCATGCGTGCCCTTGATTGCTTCGGCGCTGGCGGAGATAAAGTGGCGATAGACCTGCGAGGACACAACAGTGATGACTGAGCTCACAGCGGCACCAATCACCGAGCCGGCAATGCCGATCTTTGAAGCAAGCGCCACGCTCGTGGCGGCAGCTGCGGCGCCGGCGATGATCTGGGGAATGGAAATGTCGTCAAACAGGCCCTTTTTGGGCGCGATGGCCATGGTCTGTCCGATGGAATGGTTTTCGTGCACGCCGTTGTTGAGCGATGCCGGCGTCATGACGCGCGTGCGTGGCGCGTCGGTGTACTTGGTTGTCATACGGGGTCCTCCCGGTGTAAATCTGCTTCGTTTCGTGTAGCCATCAGGGTACCCACCAGATGTGAATCGTACGTGACATTTAACAGATACCATCAACTCATCAATAGCTCACCAAGTTGGTGGGATGCGGTTACACCCGGCGGTTGAACTACAATAGGGCTTGCTAATTGTTGTGAATGGCGTTTACGCACGGGAGCATTCTTATGAATCTTCACCTTTCTCAGTCTGATGGCTTTTTGCGTGTGGCGGCGGCCTCGCCCAAGATGCGTGTGGCCGATGTCGAGGGCAATGCCGAGGTGGCGCTGGCGGCTGTTCGCGAGGCTACCGAGCGTGGCGTTCGCGCGCTGGTACTGCCCGAGCTTAACCTGACCGGCTATACCGCGGCCGATCTGTTCCATAACCGCACGCTGCTGCATGCCTGCGAAGCAGCGCTGGTGCACATCCTCGATGAAACCCGTGAGCTGCCGATCGTCTTTACCGTTGGCTTGCCCGTTGCGGTGGCTGAAAACATCTACAACTGCGCCGCCGTGTGCTGTGCGGGTGAGCTTTTGGGTCTTACGGCTAAGAAGTATCTGCCCAACTATGGCGAGTTCTATGAGCGTCGCTGGTTTGCTCCGTCGCCTGCGGATCCCGTGTGGGTTGAATTTGCCGGTCAGGGTCCGGTTCCGCTGGGTTCGGGGCTTGTCTACCGCTGCTGTGATGAGGGTGCCGAGGATATGGTGCTGGGCGTTGAGGTTTGCGAGGACCTGTGGGTGCCGGCGCCGCCTTCGACCGAGATGGCGCTTGCCGGTGCGACGGTGATCCTCAATCCGTCGGCTTCGGACGAGATTATCGGTAAGGCGGATTACCGCCGCAGCCTCATTTCCAACCAGAGCGCGCGCCTGTATTGCGCCTATGCCTACGCGGACGCGAGCGAGGGCGAGTCCACGACCGACATGGTCTTTGCGGGCGAGAACCTCGTCTACGAAAACGGCTCCAAGCTCGCCGCGACCAAACTGCTTACCTGCGATATGGCCATCGCCGACGTTGACCTTGACCGTCTGGTTGCTGAGCGCCGTCGCTCGACGACATGGACGCGCGCGGACGATGCGCCGGAGGCCGTGACCGTCGAGTTCTCGTTTGAGGGCTCGCTCGCCGAAGAGCCTGTCCTGCGCGATGCGCTCGGCATAGACCGTGTCTTCCCCCGCGCGCCCTTCGTGCCTGCCGACCATGGTGACCTGGCTGAGCGCTGCGAGACCATCCTCGACCTGCAGACCGCGGGCCTCAAGACCCGCCTTGCCCATACGGGCACCAAGGCGGCCGTTATCGGCCTTTCGGGCGGTCTCGATTCCACGCTGGCGCTGCTTGTGACCGTGCGTGCCTTCGATGCGCTGGGGCTGCCGCGCACTGGTATCACAGCCGTGTCCATGCCCGGCTTCGGCACGACGCATCGCACCAAGTCGAATGCCGAGTCGCTCGCTCGCGACCTGGGTGTGAGCTTCCGCGAGGTTTCGATCCACGCGGCTGTGGAGCAGCACTTCAAGGACATTGAGCATGATCCGGCCGTGCAGGACGTGACCTACGAGAACAGCCAGGCGCGCGAGCGTACGCAGATTCTGATGGATCTGGCCAACCAGGCTGGCGGTTTTGTCATTGGCACGGGCGACCTGTCGGAGCTGGCGCTCGGCTGGGCTACCTATAACGGCGACCACATGAGCATGTACGCCGTCAACGCGAGCGTGCCCAAGACGCTTGTGCGCCATCTGGTACGCTATGCTGCCGATGTCTTTGGCGGGCGCATTGCCGAGGTCTTGCTCGATATCCTCGATACGCCGGTGTCCCCCGAGCTTCTGCCGCCCACGGGCGACGGCGAGATTGCACAGAAGACCGAGGATTTGGTGGGCCCGTACGAGCTGCACGACTACTTTCTCTACTATCTGCTGCGTTTTGGCTTTGAGCCGGGCAAGATCTACCGCATGGCGCTCAAGAGCTTCGAGGGCGTCTACGACGCTGAGACCGTCCACACGTGGCTACGTACGTTCTACCGTCGCTTCTTTGCCCAGCAGTTTAAGCGCAGCTGCCTGCCCGATGGTC
>CATZIG010000246.1 GCA_958419975.1 uncultured Collinsella sp. | reverse complement strand
ACATCTGCGAGGTTGTGCTTGCCGCCGAGGGCGTTGAACGTGAAGTCGAGATTTCCCTTTCGTATGTCGACGAGGACGAGATGCACGAGCTCAACCACGAGTGGCGCGGTATCGACCGCACCACCGATGTGCTCTCGTTTGAGTGCGACTCGGCCTTTGACGAGGATATTCCCGCCGACGAGACGCTCGAGCTCGGCGATATTATCTTGGCCCCGCAGGTTATTGCCCGTCAGGCCCCCGGTTTTGGCAATAGCCCCGCTGACGAGTGCCGTCTTATGCTCGTACACGGAATGCTGCACCTGCTGGGCTATGACCACATCGAGGACGACGAGGCCGAGGTCATGGAGGCCCGCGAGGACGCCATCCTGCGCGATCTGGCGCTCGAGCGCGGCGAGGACCCTAAGCTAGTCCACGTCGGCCCCATCACCAACCACGCCCACGACTAGGAGCCGTCTATGATTCCCGGATCGAACAAGGACCATCCGTCCTTCTTAAAGTCGTTTTCCTACGCCATGGAGGGCTTCGTTACCGCCGTCAAGACCGAGCGCAACATCAAGGTCATGCTCGTGGCGGGCGTGTGCACCGTCATTGCCGGCTGTATCGTGGGCCTCGACATTGCCGAGTGGGCCACGATTATCATCTGTTGTGGCCTGGTGATTCACGGCGAGCTGTGCAACACCGCTATGGAGGCTATCGTCGACCTAGCGACCCAGGAGCTCCATCCGCTGGCCAAGCGTGCGAAGGACATCGCCGCCGCCTCTGTTTACATTCTTTCCATCACCGCCGCAATTGTGGGCGTGCTGGTATTTGCCCACGCGCTCGGCTTTATTTAGAAAGGGATTCCCATGTCCGACAATATGCAGTCTGCCGATGAGATTTTGGACGACGAGTCCCTGGACGCGGTGGATACCGAGGAGCTCGAGGAAGTCGAGGAGTTCGACCCGTTTGAGGGCATGAGCGATGAGGAGCTCGACGCCCTGTGCGACGAGGACGACAACCTCGCGGGCTTTGGCGACGTGGAGCCCGGTTTCCGCAGCGGCTTTGTGGCCCTGGTCGGTCGTCCCAACGCCGGCAAGTCTACGCTGCTCAACGCCTGCTATGGCAAGAAGGTCGCCATCACTTCGCCGGTGGCCCAGACGACCCGCCGCCGCATGCGCGCCGTCGTCAACCGTCCCGGCTACCAGCTGGTCTTTGTCGATACCCCGGGTATTCATAAGCCCAAGGACGGCCTGGGATCCGAGCTCAACAAGAGCGCGCTGTTCGAGCTGAACGATGTCGATGTTGTCGCGTTTTTGATTGATGCCACCAAACCGATCGGCAGGGGAGACGCCTGGGTTGCCGAGCGCGTCAGATGCGCCCGTTGCAAGAAGGTCCTGGTGCTCACTAAGGCCGATGAGGCCGACCCCGCACAGGTCATGGAGCAGCTCAAGGCAGCCCACGAGCTCATGGAATATGACGACGAGATCGTGACGTCGTCGGTCAAGAACTTCAACGTCGATGCCTTTATCGAGACCGTTGCGCACTTTTTGCCCGAGGGTCCGCGTTGGTTCCCCGAGGATATGGGTACCGACGCTTCCGACGAAACGCTCGTTGCCGAGTTTGTGCGCGAGAAGGTCTTGCGCCGCACCCGTGATGAGATCCCGCACTCCGTTGGCGTGATCTGCGATGCACTCGAGCAGACCAAGAAGGTGCTGCGCGTGCACGCCACCATTTACGTCGAGCGCGAGGGCCAAAAGGGCATCATCATCGGCAAGGGCGGCGAGATGATCAAGCATATCGGTATCGACGCTCGTCGCGATCTTGAGCGCATCTTTGGCACGCAGGTCTTTTTGGAGCTGGACGTGAAGGTCAAGGCCGGCTGGCGTGACGACGAGGCCCAGATTCGCCGCTTTGGCTACAACGCCGAGGACTAAGGACGCGCGGCGCGTATGGCAGGCTCCCGGACATATCGCACCAAGGTGCTCGTCCTCGACAAGACGAAGCTCAAAGAGACCGACCTGATCTTGACGATGCTTGACGAGCGGGGACGGCAGGTTCGTGCAGTGGCAAAGGGCGCCCGCAAACCCGGCGGACGCCTGGCTGCGCGCTGCGAGCTTTTCTGTACGGTCGATATGCTGCTCGCACATGGACGGTCACTCGACGTGGTTTCTCAGGCCGAGCTTATGGAGGCGCCGCTCGGCGCTGCGCCCGATTACGAGACGACCTGCGCCGCAAGCGCGATCGCCGAGGTCGCGCGCGTGTGCTCGTTCGAGGACGCCGAGGACCCGTTTACCTTTGCCATAACGCAGCGAGCGCTTGCCCTGGTGGGCAGCGGGCTTGACACGGCACATATGGACCTACTTGTGGCGGCATATGTCTTTAAGCTGCTATCGCACGTTGGCTATCGTCCCGATTTTTCGGCCTGTGTGCTGTGCGGAGACCCCATGCTGTCGTATTTTTCAGCCCAGGCGGGCGGCCTCATGTGCGGGTCGTGTGCGTCGAGCGTTCCGGGTGCCGAACTGGTGTCGACCGGTGAGGTCGCATGGCTGCGCGCCCTCATGTCCATGACCTTCGATGCGCTTATGGTCGAGAAAAT
>CATZIG010000245.1 GCA_958419975.1 uncultured Collinsella sp. | reverse complement strand
CGATGACGTTGTCGACGTAGCTCAAAGGAACCTCCTTTATGCGGAAAGGGCTCGCGGCGGCGCGGGGGATGCGCCTCCGCCTTCGCGCTGCATTATAGGACGGAGGATTTCCAAACGATGACTAATTAACTGAGCCGAAACAAAGCCCGCGAATTTGCGCGCACGGGAGCGGCGAACGGGCTAGAGCGAGGCGTACACCTTCGAGGAGGGGACGTTCAGGGACGTGAGCAGCACGACGCCCACCTGCCCGCGCTCCGGGGCATAGACGATGTGCGCGTTTCCCTCGCCCTCGCCGCGGCCGGGCTCGGCCTGGTCGTCGTCGGTGACGATGACCACGTTGAAGTCGTCGGTGGACCCCAGGCAGCTCAGGCGCGGCACGAGGCAGACGAAGGACTCGGCGCCGGCGGACGCGGGCTCGTCGTGCAGCTTTTCCAGCTGACGAGCCGAGGCGTAGTAGTCCACGGCCACAACGCCGATCTTGCGGTCGCCGGCCATGAGGATGCGCGGCTTCTCGTAGCGGGCGAGATCGTCCAGGTTCAGCGTGAGGACGCCGGCGCCCTTCTCCTCGTAGAACGAGCGCACATCCGAGGCGTAGACGGGCCGCTCGCGCATGGACAGCGGCAACCGCGCCAGCTCGGCGGCCACCATCTCGCCCAGCGTCTCGGGACGCTCGTCGGCGTCCCCGTCCACCGAGGGGAGCTTCGTGGGCCGCAGCGCATCCAGGACATCGTAGGTGCCGTCGAAGACGATGGCCGTATATCCGGACATCTGCCCGAAGGCGTCGTCCACGGCGGTGGCGGCCATGTTGAAGGAGCGGCCCGTCTCGAAGTAGCGCAGAAGCACGCTGCCGCCGAGCACGACGAGCAGCGCGAACACGAGCAGGGCGACTTTTTCGCGGGTACGCTTCTTCATGGGGGAAATTATACCGAAGCCCCGCCGCGAAGGCGCGACGGGGCACGAGGTTCCATATTCCCTCACCGGGGGGCGACCTTAGTCGCCGGTTGATCTCCGTAGGGGGCGACCCTAATCACTGGATGGTTTCCGTAGGGGGCGACCTTGGTCGCCCCTCCCGAGCGAGGTTATTCCACTCGAAAGGGCAGACCAAGGTCTGCCCCTACGGGATAGGGCCGGACGCTTAACGGGAGGCCAGTTGGCGGTCGGCCTCCAGCATGCGCTTGACGAAGTGCCCGGTATAGGAGCCCTCCACCTCGGCCACCTCCTCAGGCGTGCCCTGGGCGACGATGGTGCCGCCGCGGTCGCCGCCTTCGGGGCCCAAGTCCACGATATGGTCGGCGCACTTGATGACGTCGAGGTTGTGCTCGATGACGAGCACGGTGTTGCCCGCGTCCACGAGGCGCTGCAGCACCTCCAGAAGCTGGCGCACGTCCTCGAAGTGCAGGCCGGTGGTAGGCTCGTCCAAGATGTAGAAGGTCTTGCCGGACTGGCGCTTCTGCAGCTCGCTGGCGAGCTTCACGCGCTGGGCCTCGCCGCCGGAGAGCGTGGTCGCCGGCTGGCCCAGGCGGATGTAGCCGAGGCCCACGTCGAAGAGCGTCTGCAGCTTGCGCTTGATGCCCGGGATGTTCTCGAAGAAGTGCAGGGCGTCCTCGACGGTCTCGTCCCAGTTCCATGCGGCATAGATGACCGGCTTGTGGAACGTGGCGCGGAAGGCCTTGAGCGCCTTGCGGGCGGCATTTTCGCGGCTTCCGCCGAGGCTGTCGCGGAGTTCGCCGTGCAGACGGGCGGTTTCCGCATCGTACCACGCACGGATCTTGGCCGGATCGGAGGCGAGCTTGGCGACATCGGCCTTTCCGGCGGCTTCAAGCAGCTTGACCAGCTTGGCCTGATGCTGTTCGCCAAGCCACTTGCCGAGGCCGGAAGCCGGGATGTTCAGGGCTTCGACGGCGGCGAAGTCCCGCTTCGTGCGGTAGTAGGTATCGGGCACGACGGAGGCGGAGGTGATGCCGCTGATGGCCACGAGGCCGCGCAGCACTTCGCTGTTTGCCACGCCTTGGCCGCAGAAGCCGACCTTCTTGCCGAACTTCTGCCCGGAGAAGATGGTTACCAGAATCGCCCAGACCACGGCGGGGTCTTCCTCGTCGTAGATGTGCGAGAGCGAGCTGTTGTCGCGGTCGGTGGCCAGCACCATCTGGGTCATGTCGTTGGAGCCGATGGAGAAGCCGTCGAACTCCTGGATGAACTGCCGCGCCAGAATGGCGTTGGAAGGCAGTTCGGACATGAGGATGATTTTGAGGCCGTCCTCGCCGCTGCGCAGATTGTGCACGGTGTCGAGGTAGCCGCGCATGGCGCGGGCCTGTTCCAGCGTGCGCACGAAGGGCAGCATGAGCTGGAGGTTTTGCGCGCCGTAAGCCGAGCGGGCCAGCTTGAAGGACTCGATTTCCCAGTCGTGGATGTCGCGGGATACGCCGCGATAGCCGAGCATCGGGTTGTCTTCGTGATCCTCAAAGAGGTTGCCGCCGAGCAGGTTGCGGTACTCGTTGGTCTTAAAGTCGGTGGTGCGGTACACGATGGGCTTGCCGTAGAAGGCCATCGCAAACAGGGCCAAGCCTTGGGACAGGGTCTGTACGTAGTGGTCGTG
>CATZIG010000244.1 GCA_958419975.1 uncultured Collinsella sp. | reverse complement strand
GTCGCAGCTGGTGTCGTTGACCGGCAGCTCGGGCATCTCGAAACCCACCTGCACGCCGGACTCGTTGAGGAAGCGAACGATGGCGCGCAGCTGGCTCTCGTAGCCGCTGCAACGGCAGAGGTTGCCGGCAAGCTGGCGCGAGAGTTCCTCGCGCGTGACGACGAGGCTTGGGTCCTCCTTGGCGGCGCGGGCAAGCGCCAGCACGTTCATGATGAGGCCGGGGGCGCAAAAACCGCACTGCTCGGCGCCTTCGGCAGCCATCGCGCGGGCCAGTGCCTCGGATTCGGCCTTAAGGCCCTCGAGCGTGGTGATGGTATGGCCCTCAACACGGGCGGCGGGAACCGAGCAGCTCAGCACCGGATCGCCGTCGAGCCACACCGTGCACAGACCGCAGTTGGTGGTCTCGCAGGCGCAGCGCACCGACGCGCAGCCCTGCTCGCGCAGCAGCGCAAAGAGCATGGTATCGGGGGCAATCTGAACCTTGACCTTGCGGCCGTTGAGTGTAAAGGAAAGATCGATGAGTTTGGCAGCCATTAGCGCACCTCGCTAGAATCGACGCCGGGCACGCGGCGGCAGGAATACTCGTCCGTGGCAAACTTAGGAATCTGCACGCCCTCGAGCTCGTGGGCAAGCGCGGCCGAAAGCTCAATGCCGGCGGCGCGGCGCACAGCCTGAATCGCCAGCGGGGCCGAGATGCGACGGCGGTAGCCGGCCGAGCCCCACAGGTTGGTGCCGTAGCTCAGGGCACGCACGGATGCGGCCAGAGTGCGAAGCTCGTCCTCGGAAGGCTGCTCGCCGGTAAGGCCGCACGCCTCGCCCTGCAGCAGGGTCGCACGCAGCGGGCGGGCGCCCACGGTGACATGCCAGCTGTTGTCCCACCAGGCGGCGGTGACGTTCAGCGAGGGGAAGTCGGTCGCGGCCTTGCGCACGGCCTCGTAGCTCGCACGGTAATCATGCTTGACGACCACGACGTGCTCGATAACATCGCGCACGTAGCCCATGTCCACGAACTCGGCGAGCGGCACGCGACCGGCGCCCGTCAGCTCAACATAGGAATCGAGCGCGAGGAAGGCGGAGAGAACGTCCGAGAAGCCAAAGCGGCCGTAGATGCTGCCGCCAACCGTGGCGGTATTGCGCAGCTGCACGCCCACGATGTCGTGGACGGCGAACTCAAAGACATGGTTGACAAGCGCGTTGAGCCCGGCATGACGCTCGAGCTGGCGCAGGGTGCACATGGCACCGATGCGAAACTCGGTCTCGGTCTCCTCGATCTGATCGAGTCCGCAGGCCGAAAGGTCAATCGCCGTCGCCACACGACGCGAACCCAGGCGCATCCAGATGCCGCCGCCCACAATCTTGTTGTTGCGGTTCTTCTGCAAGAGCTCATAGGCTTCGGCCGCGTTTCCAACACGGACGTAGGTACCGAACTTGAGCACGTTCTCCCCCATCTCTCCACTTGTCCAGTACCTTTAAGTGTACCAAACGAGGGGGCACAGCTCGTGTCGGGACAAAATGAACCGTTTTCCTCCGTCGCGTGCGGATCAAAAAGGCTCCCAGCCAAGATGACTGGGAGCCTTCTGCGATGCTATATCGAACGAAGATTTAGCAGACGCCCTGGGCGAGCATGGCGTCGGCGACCTTCAGGAAGCCGGCGATGTTGGCGCCCATGACGAAGTTGCCCTCCTCGCCGTACTCCTTGGCGGTGTCGTCCACGTTGTGGAACATGCCGCGCATGAGCTGCTCGAGCTTGCCGTCAACCTCCTCGAAGGTCCAGGACAGGTGCTCAGCGTTCTGGCTCATCTCCAGGCCGGACACGAGCACGCCGCCGGCGTTGGCAGCCTTACCGGGCATAAAGGCGACGCCGTTCTCCTGGAAGTAGGTCGTGGCCTCGATGGTCGTGGGCATGTTCGCGCCCTCGCCGACCACCTTGCAGCCGTTGGCGACGAGCGCTTGGGCGTCCTCGAGCAGCAGCGTGTTCTCGCGAGCGCAGGGCAGCGCGATGTCGCAGGGCAGCTGCCACACGCCGCGGCCGTCACCCTCGTGCCACGTGGCATTGGGCTTCTCGTCGACGTACATAGCGAGCGTGACACCCTTGTCGTGGCCGGAGCGCTTCTTGTTGTAGACATGCTCGAGCACGGTGTAGTCGATGCCGTCGGGATCCTCGACCCAGCCATGGGTGTCGGAGCAGGCCAGCACCTTGCCGCCGAGCTGAGCGACCTTCTGGACCGCGTAAATGGCGACGTTACCGGAGCCGTGAACGACGACGTTCTTGCCCTCGAAGGAGTCGCCGCGGCTCTTGAGGTACTCGTCCACAAAGTAGACCAGACCGTAACCGGTGGCCTCGGTACGGGCGAGCGAGCCGCCAAAGGAAAGACCCTTGCCGGTAAGGACGCCGGTCCACTCGTTGGTCAGGCGCTTGTACTGACCGAACAGGTAGGCAACCTCGCGGCCGCCAACGCCCAGGTCGCCGGCGGGAACGTCGGTGTTGGGGCCAATGTGGCGATAGAGCTCGGTCATGAAGGACTGGCAGAAGTGCATGATCTCGTTGTTGGACTTGCCCTTGGGGTCAAAGTCAGAGCCGCCCTTGCCGCCGCCCATGGGAAGGGTGGTCAGGCTGTTC
>CATZIG010000243.1 GCA_958419975.1 uncultured Collinsella sp. | reverse complement strand
CTCCGTAGCGACCGACCAGAAAGCGGAAGCTTGCGCCACCGTCGGCAATGAGACTCAGATCGGTGAGCAGGGCGCGGATCTCGACCTCGCGCCCTACGGTGATGTAAGGAAGGCCGATGCGCGGGACCACGCCGCCCTTGAGCGAGTTGAGAATGACGGCAGCGACGCGCTTGGGCACGCGGGGTGCTGCGGATGCGGTATCACTCATGGTCTAGGTATCCTCTCACGTCTGCTTCGTAGTCCTCAATAATCTGCGGCCCTGCCGCGCTAAATTCAATTACGGTGTCGCCCACCAGGTCAAAGAGCGCCTCGTTGATGGTATCGACGAGCATGTCCTCGCTCTGCCCCGATTGCACTACCGCCGATTCCGCCTGTACTGCGTTGTGCTCGAGCAGTGCGCTGAGATAGGCGTTTGCGGCAGGCGCGAGTTCGTTTGTGGCGTCAGCGGGCGCAGCAGCTGCGAACGCGGGCGTCGGCGCAAGAAGCGGTGCCACGACACCAAACTGTTCGGTGGATATGGTCGGCTCGTCGGTCAAGTCCTGCCGAATGGGTGCCACGACCGGTTCGACAATCGCGTCGGCTACGGGCTTGGCTTCCGGTTGCTCGGATTCCGCCGTATCGACCTCTGTGGGCACATCGTCCTCGCGCTCTTCGTCGATCAAAAGCGCTTCGCGCGTTTGCGCAGCGGCGCTCCGAATGTGCCCCAGCTGACTCAGATCGATATCGATCTTGACGGGCTGGTGTGCGGCGTCCCACGAAAGCCATGCCACAATCTCGTCATCGATAATTTTGGCCAGATATTTGGGGACCTTTTCTTCCTTAAGGGGATGGGCGGGGTCCAGCGCCAGGCGCAGGCGTTGGTCGCAGGCGCGCATCATTTCACCGAGCTTGCTGCTCTTTTGCCTACTACCGTGGATGCGCATGCATTCCCAAAAGCCGTTTTGGCAACGGTAGATATGGATAGGATCCAGGCGATATTCGCAGTCCTCGTGGCACTCGGGCGCAAAGAATACGGCCGAGGCAAACATGGTGTAGGGCATGGCCGTCTCCTCCCCAAATAAACTCGCCACGATGCCGGTCTTTCGGTGCGAGTCATAGTAGCGCGCCATGCGGACATACACGGCGCATGCCGCGTGGCGCAGATCGCGGTGGTGGCTGCGGTCGAGCCGCGAGTTACTTAGGTTGTACGTGGAGAGGGCGTTGATGGCGGCCATGAGTCGCTCCTCGCGCACCTCATCGGGCGGAAGGGGGAGCGTGGGCTCGGAGGTTTTGCGACGTTTGGGGGTCTGGTCGGACGGTGCCGGTGCCGGTACAAGGTCTCGTGCCGCGCGCCGCAGCTCGATAAGGGCGTTATCGAACATGACGGTTTTAGAGTCACGAAGCAGCTTGGGGTCGAGCCCATGGAATACGGCGTAATCCTGCAACCACACGCGTGCAAACCGATCAATGCCGGGCTCGAAGGCGCGATAGACATCCCAAAAGGCCTTGATCTTGTTAAAACCGTCGAGCGGGTCATCTACGCCAATGCCGCAGATCAGCTCATAGAGATACAGAAAGGCAAAGGACGTAGACGTTTCCTCGACGGTTCCGCGGCGCACTTGGGCACGCCAGGTAAAGTAGCCGCGCAACTGCCGGTCGCTCATGGCGTTGTAGGTGGGAAAGTACGACTTAAAGGTGCCGTTGTAGGGACAGTCGTCCTCAAAGTCGGCCATCAGCAGGCCCTGGCGGTAGAAAAGCTCGGCTTCCGAAAGCCAGCGACCTGCGCCGCCTTTGGGGTCATCCTGCCAGCGCGATATCTCGCGCATTTTACGGTATTGGTCGGGGAGGAAATTCTGCATCTGTCGGCCGGTTTTGAGAATCGGCTCGTCTGCGTAGACTTCATGTGAGAAGCGGGCAGACTGATGGGTTCGGGCCTCGGCCATAATGCGCTCGATGAGCATCTTGATGTCCTGGTCGGCCACCGCTCCTCCTCTCGAACGCAGCTACGGTGACCTCATATCATAGCACAGCATCAAACAGATGTTCGAGATACCGCTGCGTTGATAGATTTAGAACAGGAGGGCGTAGATGACGGCGATGACGACGGAGGGAAGCATATTGGCCGTGCGGAAGGTCTGAGGACGGATGAGGTTGACGCCGACGCAGAAGATGAGCATGGAGCCTACGAGCGAAAGGCTGTTGAGGGCTGTTGTGGTCATGATGGGGGAGAGCGCGCCGGCAAACAACGTGATCGTCCCCTGGAACACGGCTACGGGCAGGGCCGAGAAGATGCAGCCGCGTCCGAGCGACGCCGTCATGGTGCAGACGATGATGCAGTCCAGTGCGCCCTTGAGGGCAAGCGTTGACCAGTCGCCGAGCAGGCCGTCCTGGATCGATCCCACAATTGCCATGGCGCCGATACACACGGTGAGTGAAGTCGAGACAAAAGCGTTGGTGAACTCGTTATCGCCCTCACTGCCGGTCTTGCGCTTGAGCCATTCGCCAAGGTTCTCGATGGCGGCTTCCAAGTTGACGGCCTCGCCGATGAGCGAACCGAGCGCAAATGAGACGATGAGCATGGTGGTGCCGGTGGTCGCTAGCGCCTTCCCATCGATAAGGAGCATCTTTTGCATGGTGCCGCCAAGGCCGATAA
>CATZIG010000242.1 GCA_958419975.1 uncultured Collinsella sp. | reverse complement strand
GCCCAGCTGTGGGACGTCACGGCCAACGGGGACGGCACCCTCAGGATCCAGCCGGCATCGGACCACTCGCTCACGGCCGACATGTGCGGCGCGTGGTCGCGTGGCAGCAGGATGCTGCTCTGGGCGTGCGGCCCGGTCGAGAACCAGAGGTTCGTCGCGGGGGCAGAAAAGAGCTAATTCCTCTTCAAAAGAGAAAGAATTAGATCGAGCTTTCCGCACTTGCGAGCCCATGCCAAAACGAGTAGTCCATAAATCACCACCGCAAGCAAAATCTCAACAATCAAAAGAACCCAGCCCATGCCAAGAATAGGCTCCAGGACACCAACTGCAAGTCGAAGCAGAGAGGTCATTATAGAGCCGAGTACCAAGAATGGAATCGCGCTTATGGCGTACTCGCCCAAAGGAAGGTCTTTCCGAACCTTCCAACACTGAAACGCGAGCACAGAGGCTTCCGTCAGCACTGTTGCCAGGGCAGCACCTAAAGCCCCTAAAGGGCGAAGCAAGACAAGGCAAGTTGCGACGTTAACGATAGCGCCCATCCAGACGCTTCGCGTATAGGCCTTATCCGAACATGTTGGAAGCATGTATTGCATTCCGATAACGTTGCTGGCAGAGATAAACGGAAGAGCAATAGCAACGACGGGAATAACGAAAAGACACGCCTCATAGCCAGGGCCGAGAAACACGGGAACAAGCTCCGGCGAGACGGCAGCAATTCCAAACGCTACCCCAATCGCAGCCCCCAGAACGAGCCAAATCGACTTTCCAAGTATCCCCACAGCCTCAGATCTCTCACCAGCGGCAAGCTTAGCGGTCATATGCGGAAGCATAACGGTGCAAAGAGCGGTAACAATCGTGAGAGGCATCCTCGCAATCTTATCCGCATATTCAAAATAGCCAGCCTGCTCCATGCCAGAAATCGAACCAAGAAGGATCTTATCAAAAGACATATAGAGGCTCATTGCGACAACGGGGGCAAACAGCCTCAAATTGGGGAGAAAATGCTTGGATACATCCGTCCAACGGGGCTTGCAGAAGTCAACGTAGCGACTCACAAACGGAAGGATGAGGATAGCGTTTGCGAAATATGCGAGAGAAATGCCTAAGACGTAAGCCCACAAATCGCTCTCGGATTTACAAAAAATAAGGATGATGCCTATCCCGGCAATCTTCGTGATGAAGTTCCGGACCGTAGGCATCTTGAACTCCTCGACCCCGAAAAACAGCCACGAAACATCAAGCGCCGCAGCCAAGACCCAGAATCCCCAAATCAACGCAACAAGAGTGCCACCAGCAGGGGCAATAAAGACATACACTGCATAGACAAGGCATATGGGCACAGCGATGCACAGCTGCGCGGCCCAGGCAGACCAGAACCTGCGCGACCTCTCCTCCCTATTATTACCCGCTTGAGCAATAAGCCTTACGCCATACTGACCCATTCCCAAGGTCGCAAAGAGAACAAAATAGTATGTAATCGAATAGGTATAAGAATAAACGCCAACCTGCGTCGCCCCTAGAACGCGGGAAACATATGGGATCGTTATCAATGGGGCGATAATGAGAAGGATCTGGTACGAAGCATTCCAAACGAAGTTACGCTTAATTGATCGTGACATTTAGTTATCCAATTTCAAAAATGAACGGCCGGCTTATTTCTTTAGAACTAAATATGCCCTCCTTGCAAACCGATAGAGGCGATATGGAACCCTACGATAGAGCAACTCGATATTGATGTTCTTACCGGCCGTAAGTCTATGAGCGCAGGCGATGGCGTCCTGGAACCGTTCGCTTGCAATAATACGTTCGTAAAAACCCGCAGCTTCGGGAAGTTCAGCGTCAACCGCATTGGCAACGCCTCCGGTAAGTTGGGCACAATACAGAAGCCGAGCGGGCGTCAAGTCTCCATCGTAATCACCTATGATGCGAGAGAAATGCTCGAAGGTGGTGTTGCACTTCTCCAGCAACCTCTCAGGGTCGACTGCATGCGTCATAGACTCATCGTGTTGAACGTAGCAATATGAACTAGGAGACACGCAGGCTTTTCCTTTTTTCGCATGACGAAGAAGCAGATACGTAAAAACGGAATCCTCTCCAAGGGAAACGTCGACGCACTCGGCATACTTGTCAACAAAGGACTTAAGCAGAGCTGTTCTATAAGCCTTATTCCAGCGCGCAACAAAAATAGTGTTGTCCATCGACATGGAAGGATCAAGTATATAGTTCCTGGAAAGAGCCCTCAGTTCTTCGCAGGTAAAGACGCGGTCTTCCTTAAGAGGAAAATCAATCGAACGGTCAGGATACTGGTAGGTAATACCTCTCGCAACGAAATCAAGCTTCTCATCAATTTCGCTAGCAAAAGAGGCAATGAAGTTCGGGCCGATTCGATCGTCTGGGTCAAAGAAGCAGATATAGTCGCCGGTGGCAGCCTTTATCCCAGTAACGTTAGCCGCCAAGAGGCCCCCGTTATCCTGGCTAACAATCTTGACCCTGGGATCCCTTTTCGCATATTCCGTAGCAATGCGAAGGCTGGAATCGGTAGATCCATCATTTACTACAACAATTTCAATGTCCGAATAAGTTTGCACCCCAACGCTCTCGAGCGCATCTCGCAAAAAACGCTCTTGGTTGTATACGGGCAAAACGATGCTGA
>CATZIG010000241.1 GCA_958419975.1 uncultured Collinsella sp. | reverse complement strand
CCGATGGTCCCAAGGTGGGCTCGGTGACGCTCAGCCCGCGCGGCGATTGGCGTATGCCGAGTGACGCTAGCTCGCGTCTGTGGCTTGCGCAGATCGACGCGCTCAATCCAGTTGACTAAGGTTGGCTAAATTGAACCAATACGGGGGTTGCAAGCGTTACACTTTTGCAATCTGATGGCCCGTATCGCGCGGCGCTCTTGTCGGAGCGCCGCGTTTTT
The DNA here is from genome assembly GCA_958419975.1 of uncultured Collinsella sp. Taxonomy (GTDB): domain Bacteria; phylum Actinomycetota; class Coriobacteriia; order Coriobacteriales; family Coriobacteriaceae; genus Collinsella. Next base: position 2,462 of record CATZIG010000241.1, on the reverse strand, counting down.
TATATCGAAAGGTGGCACCATGCAGGCATCGCAGCGTCTCGACCGCTTTGGCGCGGAGGTCTTCGCCTCGCTCAACAACAAGCTTCTCGCGCTGAAGGCTCAGGGCAAGACCATTTACAACATGAGCGTGGGCACGCCCGACTTTAAGCCGTATGACCATGTGGTCGAGGCGCTCACGCAGGCAGCCCAAGATCCCGAGATGTGGAAGTATGCCCTGCGCGACCTGCCCGAACTCAAGCAGGCCGTGTGCGATTACTATGAGCGTCGCTTTGGCGTTTCGGGCATTACGCCGTCTATGGTGCAGTCGTGCAACGGCACGCAGGAGGGCGTGGGCCATTTGGGCCTGGCCCTGCTCGATCCGGGTGACACCATTCTGGTTCCCGATCCGTGCTACCCGGTCTTTGAGGCGGGTGCCAAGATTGCCGATGCCAAGCTCGAATACTATCCGCTGGTTGCCGAGCATAATTACCTGCCCTATGTGGCGGGTATCGATCCCGAGGTGGCCGATCGTGCCAAGTATATGATCGTGTCGCTGCCTGCGAACCCGGTGGGCTCGGTGGGCACACCCGAGGTCTACGAGGAGATTATCGCTTTCGCCCGCGAGCACGACCTTCTCATCGTCCATGACAACGCATACTCCGACATCGTGTTCGACGGCGAGCCGGGCGGAAGCTTTTTGCAGTACCCTGGCGCGCTCGAGGTGGGCGTGGAGTTCTTCTCGCTCTCCAAGTCGTTTAACGTCACCGGTGCGCGTATCGGTTTTTTGGTCGGCCGCGAGGACGTGGTCTCTGCCTTTGCCAAGCTGCGCGGCCAGATCGACTTTGGTATGTTCTTCCCGATCCAGAAGGCTGCTATCGCCTGCCTGAACGGTCCGCGCGATGAGGTCGAGGCGCAGCGTCTGAAGTACCAGGAGCGCCGCGATGCCCTGTGCGACGGTCTCGAGGGCCTGGGCTGGGAGCGTCCCAACGCGCATGGATCTATGTTTGTGTGGGCCAAGCTTCCCGGTGGTCGCACCGATTCCATGGCGTTTTGCGAGGAGCTTATGGAGAAGGCCGGCGTTGTGGTGACGCCGGGCGCGAGTTTTGGCCCTTCGGGCGAGGGACACGTGCGCATGGCGCTGGTCCTGCCGCCCGATCAGATCGCTTTGGCTGTCGAGGCCATTCGCGAGGCGGGCCTGTATTAGAAAGGTATTTCGGCTCGTCAATAGCTCGAAACCGATTTCGTACAGTTATTTTACGAATTCTGCAAATAATTTCGGTAAACGGTCGATATTTGCCTGCGAATAGGAGCATAATCAAAGTCCCGATTGGATGTATTGGGATTACGGCAAGCCGCTCGGGTCGTTCCCGGGCGGCTTGTTTGTGGAGAGAGATGGGAGTTTCTAATGGTTAACGAGAAGAAGGTCGCTATTGTCGGCTGCGGTTTCGTCGGTTCGTCTTCGGCGTTCGCGCTGATGCAGAGCGGCCTGTTCTCCGAGATGGTCCTCATCGACGTGGACAAGAACCGCGCCGAGGGCGAGGCTCTGGATATCGCGCACGGCATGACGTTTGCCGAGCCGATGAAGATCTACGCCGGCGATTATTCCGATGTCGCCGACGCCGCCATGATTGTCGTCACCGCCGGTGCTGCCCAGAAGCCCGGTGAGACCCGCCTGGACCTGGTCAACAAGAACGTCAGCATCTTCAAGTCCATTATTCCCGAGATTAAGAAGTCCGGCTTCGACGGCATTCTGCTAATCGTCTCCAACCCGGTTGATGTTCTGACCTATGCTGCCATCAAGATGTCTGGCCTGCCCGAGGGCCATGTCATCGGCTCCGGCACCGTGCTCGACACCGGCCGCCTGCAGCAGATGCTTGGTGCCCACGTCGAGGTTGACCCGCGCGATGTCCAGGCCTATGTCATGGGCGAGCACGGCGACTCCGAGTTTGTCGCTTGGTCCAGCGCTCAGGTTGCCGGCGTTCCGCTGAACACCTTCTGTGAGCTTCACGGCCACTTGGAGCATGAGGCTGCCGAGAAGCGCATCGCCGAGGACGTCAAGAACTCCGCCTACACCATCATCGAGAAGAAGCACGCCACCTACTATGGCGTCGCCATGGCCGTCAAGCGCATCTGCACCGCCGTTATGCGCGATGAGCAGACCGTTCTGCCTGTCTCCTCGCTCATGGTGGGCGAGTATGGCCTGTCCGATCTTGCCATCTCCATGCCGACCGTCGTTGGCCGCGACGGCGTTGTCTGCCGCGTCCCCGTGCCGCTGAACGACGACGAGCAGCATGAGCTCACCGTCTCCGCCAAGGCCCTCAAGGACATCATCGACAGCGTCGACTTCTCCTGCTAAATCAAGCTCGCTAGAGCGAAAAGCTACAATGAAGGCGTCCGGGTCCACACGGCCCGGGCGCCTTTTTGGTGCAAAGTAACCTGACTCCAATGCACCATAGTTGATGGGAGGGCCATGTCGGATTCGC
>CATZIG010000240.1 GCA_958419975.1 uncultured Collinsella sp. | reverse complement strand
GCGTGCATGTCGCAGGTGGAAAGAGCGTCCAGCTCCTCCTTCGTCACCTTGCCCGACTCGTAGTCGCGCACGATGGGGAGCTCGTGCATGTCGAACTTCTTGCCGGGCTTGAGCTTGTGCGCCAGCACCCACGACGCGGGTTTCCAGATGTACTTGTGCATGGCAGGAGACACGGAGCCGATCATCCAGCAGTTGCGGTCGCAGTGGCGCACGCAGCCGCGCACTTTCTCGGCCTGGGCGCTCTCCCACAGCTCATCCCAAGACTCGTCGTTAAGGTTGCCCATAACGAGCTTCTCCTTGGTGCCGTTGCAGGGCATGACGTCGCCGTAGGGGTCGATGAAGAACGTGTCGAACGCCATATCGCACGGGAGCAGGCGCTTCTGCCCATAGATGTAGTTGATGAGGCCCATGTTGAAGTACGCGCGGAACCACTTCTTGGGCTCGTTGGACTTGAGGAGCTCGTTTACCAGGTCCTCGAAGTTCTGGGCCACCATGGGACGGTCCTTGATGATGTTCTTCGCCTCGACAAAGTAGAAGCTGTTGTGCAGGCTGGCGGTGGCGAACTCCATGCCGAGCTCGTCGGAAAGCTTGTACAGCGGCACCAAGTCCGCAGCGTTGCGATCCTGCACCGTCATGCCAAAGCCCACGTCCGGGTGCTTCATTTCCACGAGCTTCTTGAGCGTCTCGTAGCCGCGGTTGAAGCCGTTCTGGAGACCGCGGATCTCATCGTTGGTCTGCTGCAGACCCTCGATGGAGATGCGGATTCCCACCTGGGGGAATTCCTCGGCAAGGGCGAGGATGCGGTCGATGAAGAAGCCGTTGGTGGAGATGACGATGCGGTCGGACTTCTTGTACAGCTCGCGCACGATATCCGCAAGGTCGGTCCTGATGAAGGGCTCGCCACCGGTGATGTTGGTGAAGTACATGCGCGGGAGCTTCTTGATCACGTCGAGGGAGAGCTCCTCCTCCGGACGGCTGGGAGCCTTGTAGCGGTTGCACATGGTGCAGCGCGCGTTGCAGCGGTACGTTACGATTACGGTTCCGTTGAGTTTCTTCTCGGCCATGGGTTAGGCCACCACCTTCCGGTCAATTAGTTCTTGATACAGGGAGACGAGATTCCGGATGTATTCCTCTTGATTACAGTTCTCTGCCACGAATGAACGGCAATGCGCGCTCATCGCGGCGTAAGCCGCAGGATCGGCGGCCACCGCCGCACCCCTACGGATTGCATCTGCGAGTCCTGCCTCATCGTGGGCTTCAGCCAGGAAGCCCGTTTCACCCTCACGTACCAGCTCGGGTATTCCGCCCATGTTCGTACCGATAACGGGCTTGCCCGCGGCGAGTGCCTCGAGAACCGCATATGGCGCGTTCTCGAGCCACTCTGACGGCGCAGCCGCCAGAGTGGCTCGATTCACAAGTCCGCGCAGGGCGTCACCGGTTTTATATCCAACCAGCTCAATCCTCGAGCTTATTTCGTTTGGCATTGCGGAAACTTTGACCTTCACAGCATCACATTCAGGGCCATCGCCTGCAATAACAAGACGCCAATCAGGGATCACCGGTGCCGCCTTCTCAAAAGCATGCACGAGCGTTAACACGCCTTTCTCGCGAGAAAGGCGTCCCAGATACAGCATGTAGGGATCTTCATTATTTTGGTTGGCAACTTCCCGTGACATCGAATCGGGATTCAGGAAATTCCGCATGAGGACAAGCTGACGCTCGGGAAGCCCCGCTTCAATAAACTTGTTCCGCATGAACTCACTCGGGCAGATGATGCGATCGAGACGTGAATAGGTTTTGTGCCGTTTAAGCCACTCCGCCTCAGCCACCGCTAACGCGCTTTTTGCGATCGAACCCTTTACGCACTTCTTCTTAAGGCAATTGCCAAAATGACCCCCGAGACACGAATCGCAAACGTTGCCCTCGGAATCAAGCATAAGATAGCTCGGGCAAGCAAGAATCAAGTCGTGCGAGGTATACACAACCGGCGTTGGATGCTGCTTTAGCCAAGGAGCGTCCAAGATGGAAAACGTAATCTGCCTATGAGTGAGATTGAGATGGATTACATCGGGCTGGAATTCACGGCACAGCGCATCGAACTTCTCGCGCGCCTCTTTGGAATACACAAGTGCCTGCACGGCCTTCGCCTTATCGACAATAGAGCTCGGTCCGTTATAGTCGCGATTCGTTACAAAGTAACGCGACCACTCAGTCGGCTCATTACGCTCATCTTCCATGCTGAAGAAGGCAACTTCATGCCCAAGAGCGCGAAGACCATCGGCAAGAGCAAAGTAGTACGTCTCGCTTCCACCCTTGCGCCAATGAAACTTATTTACAAGAAGGATCTTCATTACGCAACACCCTCATACAAAGCAAGCGTCCTTTGGACGACGCTGTTCCAGTCATAGCCATTAATCGCGCGGTCACGTGCCATGGCGCCCAGCCTCTCCGCTTGGGCAGAATCCGCTATCAGGCCTTCAAGCACGTCGCGCAGCGCCCCCGCGTCTCCGTGTGGGAACGTGAGCCCGCAACCCTGCAGAACATCCGCGCACTCGGGAATATCCGAGGTAACGCATGCCGCACCGTGAGACATGGCCTCCAGCAAGCTCATGGGCAGGCCCTCAACGTCGGAGGGGAGCGCGTAGCAATACGCGTTGGAGTACAGCTCGGAGAGCAGGTTGCCCTCA
>CATZIG010000239.1 GCA_958419975.1 uncultured Collinsella sp. | reverse complement strand
AGCAAGGTTAACGATGGAACCGAACGAGTTCCACAGCATATTCTCTTTAAGAGAGAGCTGCTTAACCTCACTCATCTACCGAACCAATGCTTCCCCGAGACTTTGCAGCCCCTTCTCCAGAACATCAGCAATTCGCTCACTCGCATGACCGTCACCATACGGGTTGCTGGCATGAGCCATGCGGGAATATGCTTCTTCATTCTCTAAGAGGTCGCAACATGTTGAGAAAATAGCATCTTCACTTGTGCCAACAAGCTTAAGCGTGCCCGCCGCAACGCCCTCAGGGCGCTCGGTCGTATCACGCATCACCAAAACCGGCTTACCCAAGCCCGGGGCCTCTTCCTGAATGCCGCCTGAATCGGTAAGAATCAAGTAGGAGCGGGCCATGAAATTATGAAAATCAACCACGTCTAGAGGATCAATTAGATGAATGCGGTCGCAGCCGTCCAACTCTTCATGAGCCGCCTTGCGAACGACAGGATTCAAATGTACAGGATAAACAGCGCGCACGTCATCATGCTTTTCAACAATTCTGCGAATAGCCCTGAACATGTGGTGCATGGGCTCGCCAAGATTCTCTCGACGATGAGCCGTAATCAAGATCAGGCGCCTATCTCCAACCCAATCAAGCTCGGGATGCGAATAATGATCGCGCACCGTCGTACGAAGCGCGTCAATGCCAGTATTTCCCGTCACGAAAATTCGACTGGAATCCCGATGCTCAGAAAGCAGGTTGTTGCGAGCTGCTTCAGTTGGAGCAAAGTGCCAAGCGGCAAGTATGCCGGTTGCCTGCCTATTAAATTCCTCGGGATACGGTGAGTGGATGTTGTATGTACGCAGACCCGCCTCGACATGGCCCACGGGAATGCCCTTGTAGAAGCATGCAAGTGCGGCGGCAAAGGACGTCGTCGTATCACCGTGAACAAGAACAACGTCGGGCTTGAGCTGATCCAGCACGCCGTCCAAGCCATTAAGAACAGCCGTGGTAACATCGAACAAAGTCTGTCTTTGTTTCATGACGTGCAAATCAAAATCGGGCACAACCCCAAACTCCTCAAGGACCACGTCGAGCATCTGGCGATGCTGGCCGGTAACGCAAACCTTCGCGTTAAGGCCAGATCGGTTCTTCAGCTCCTTTACGAGAGGACACATCTTGATTGCTTCGGGCCTTGTTCCAAATACCAACAGGACCGTCTTCTTCGACAAAGAGCTCATGCTGCACTCCATACTTCACTCAAGCCTATTTGCACAAACCAAACATTTTCAATAACGAACGGTACATAAATCCACAAAACGGAATGGCTTTTGCCCTTATTCCGACTGTGCTATGCATCAACTCTGAAACGTACAGGCGATATCCCTTCCAGTTCGTAATGAGCAGCCGATCAGTATTCTTCGTGTAGCCATCGGCAAGGTATTCGCACACGTAGAGAGGAAAGGCGTACCCACGAATTAGATATCCATCGTTGCTGAATCTATTAAAGACAACTGCTTCAGGAACAAACCGCTCATCTTCAAAAACCGGGAATCGGTACTTCCTCAACCGTTCCGTCACAAAGGCCTCGGCAAGGTCACCCGTAATCCCCTTCGATCGGCGATCAATTGACGAATAATCGATGTACGAACCCACATTGTCTTGCAGAATTCCTCCCGTAAGCTTGTTGCCCGGAAAAATACGAACTCCCGACAAGGCAATCAGGCGCTCGTTAGACATAACGGTTTCACAGTTCTCCCCAATACGCTCCAAGGCATCATCGGTTAGATAATCGTCGCTGTCTACCGGGAAAAACAAGGCTCCCTTCGCCTCATCAAGACCCTTATTCCATGCAACGTGCTTTCCGCTATTGACCTGGAAAAAATAGCGGATAGGAAATTTCACCTGACAATCTTGCTGCATCGCCTCGACGAGCTTTCGCGTATCATCCGTGCTTCCATCATCAACAATTATCCATTCGAAATCTCGAAAAGATTGTCTTTTCAGACTTTCGAATAGCTTGGGAAGGATATATGCGCGATTATAAGTCGGGGTAAAAACCGTTATAAGCATAGACGACCCGCTCACTTTAGCAACTGGACCCAACGCTTCCCAAATCCCTGGCAAACGGGATGAGGGAATTTGCAAAAGAAACCTTTTGCACCAGGCGATCACATGAAGCCCTGTCGCATACCGCATTGTCCATTTTCAAAACGAGATCATCCACATCCCCGTTATACAGAAGTCCAACACCATGTCTATCAATCTCTTCGGCAATGTCGTAAACGTAAGGAGTAGTGATTACCGGCCTGTGCGCCGCGACGTATTCCAAGAACTTGTTAGGGTAAGCAAAGTGGTTCGTTGGAACGTCCTCTCTCAACATCACGAAGAAGTCCGCAGCACAGAACACGCTAGGGAGGTCAGATGGCTTGAAGCTATCGAATTCAACGTCGTCACAATCACCGATTGCGGCGCGTGCAGAAGTAACGTCACCAGACAAAACAAGTAGCTTTGCCCCACGCCTCTTCAGTATTTCGCGATACAACTCTGCAGTTTGCGGAAGGCATTGCCACGACGAAGCTCCGCCTGAGTAAACGAGCAGCCACTCGTCATCTTCTACACCGTACTTCCTCCTATAATCCTCTCGATACTTAAGCTCCTCCGCACGACCAAAGCTTGGCTTCGCCCCCGTCGCACACGGAACAATGTAGAACTGA
>CATZIG010000238.1 GCA_958419975.1 uncultured Collinsella sp. | reverse complement strand
CCCAACCCCGACAAGCAGGGCAAGGGCAAGAAGCGCAAGGGCGGTCACAACAACGAAGAGGACCACTACAGCCGCATGGCTCGCGAGGCCGAGGAGTACAGCCGCGAGAAGGTGCTCGAGGAGGCTCGTGCCGCCGTCGAGGAGGCCTCTCGCGAGTCCACCGGTCGCCGCAAAAAGCGCAAGGAGAAGCGCGAGCGCGAGGCCGCAAAGGCTCAGGAAGAGCGCAAGATAGAGGAGGCGCTGGCCCAGGGCGTGAACCCCGAGGAGCTCGATGCCATCAAGGTCTCCCAGGGCGTCACCGTCCAGGAGCTCGCCGAGGCGCTCGACGTTCCGGCCAACGACATCATCAAGCGCCTGTTCCTGCTGGGCACGCCGCTTACCATGACGCAGTCCATGTCCGACGACCTCGTCGAGCTCGTTGCCGACGATCTGGGCCGTCAGATCAAGATCATCACCCCCGAGGAGGAGAACACCTTCTCGTTCTACGACGATCCCGCCGACCTTAAGCCGCGTGCCCCGGTCGTCACCGTCATGGGCCACGTCGACCACGGCAAGACTTCGCTGCTCGACGCCATCCGTCACACCGGCGTCGCTGCCGGCGAGGCGGGCGGCATTACGCAGGCCATCGGCGCTTCGCAGGTCATGATCAACGACCGCAAGATCACCTTCATCGATACCCCCGGTCACGCCACCTTTACGGCCATGCGTGCCCGCGGCGCCAAGGTGACCGACATCGTCATCCTGATCGTGGCTGCCGACGACGGCATCATGCCCCAGACCATCGAGTCGATCAATCACTCCAAGGCCGCCGGCGTACCCATCGTCGTCGCCGTCAACAAGATTGATAAGCCGGGCGCCAACCCCGATCGCGTGCGCCAGGAGCTCACCGAGTACGGCATCATCCCCGAGGAGTGGGGCGGACAGAACATGTTCGTCAACATCTCGGCCAAGCAGAAGATCGGTATCGATGACCTGCTCGAGACCGTCCTTCTCCAGGCCGACGTGCTCGAGCTCAAGGCCAACCCTGACACCTTCGCTTCGGGCAACGTCCTCGAGGCTAAGCTCGACAAGGGCCGCGGCTCGGTTGCCACCGTGCTCGTGACCCGCGGTACCCTGCACGTGGGCGACACGCTGGTCGCCGGCCTCACCTATGGCCGCGTCCGCGCCATGCTCGACCCCAAGGGCAACGCCGTCACCGAGGCCGGTCCTTCTGACGCCGTCGAGATCTTGGGTCTGCAGTCCGTCCCCAACGCCGGCGATGAGTTCCGTGTGTTCGAGGACGAGCGCGAGGCTCGCGCCCTGGCCGACGAGCGTTCGCTCAAGGCCCGTATCGAGGAGCAGAGCCGCGTGAAGCACGTGACGCTCGAGAACCTCTTCGAGACCATCGCCGACGCCGAGGTCAAGGAGCTCAACCTGATCATCAAGGCCGACGTCCAGGGTTCCATCGAGGCCCTTCAGGACTCCCTCGACAAGATGGATCAGTCCGAGGTGCGCATCAACACGATCCACTCCGCCGTTGGTGCCATCAACGAGACCGACGTCGTCCTGGCCGACGCCTCCAATGCCATCATCATCGGCTTTGGTGTCCGTCCCGACGGCAAGGCCCGCTCCGCCGCCGAGCGCGAGGGCGTCGAGATCCGTTGCTACGACGTCATCTACAAGTGCCTCGAGGACCTCGACGCTGCCCGCATCGGTATGCTCAAGCCCACCGAGGTCGAGGTCTCCACGGGTTCCGCGACCGTTCTGGACACCTTCAAGGTGCCCAAGGTCGGTATCGCCGCCGGTGTCCGCGTCGAAGAGGGCGAGATCGCCGCGACCGATTCCGTGCGCCTGGTGCGCGACGGCATCGTGGTCTTCAACGGTAAAATCGCCTCGATGCGCCACTACAAGGACGAGGCCAAGAGCCTCAAGAGCGGCTCCGAGGGCGGTATTGGCCTGGAGAACTTCCAGGACATCAAGCCCGGCGACACCATTGAGGGCTACCGCATCGACCAGGTTGCCCGTACCGAGTAGGGGGTAGCGCTATGAAGCAAACGCAGGCAACCCGCCGTCTGGGCGAGCAGCTTCGCGAGAAGCTCGGTTATATCCTGCTCTTTGAGGTTTCCGATCCGCGTCTCGACCTGGTCACCCTGACCGCGGTCGAGGTCGCGGTGGACCGTTCGTTCGCGCGCGTGTACGTGTCGTGCGACGCGAGCCGCTACGACGAGGTCATGGAGGCGCTTGCCAGCGCCAAGGGCCGCATCCGTAGCCTGTTGGCCCGCTCGCTCGATTGGCGCGTCACGCCCGAGCTCGATTTTCGCATCGATCGCTCGACCGATGAGGCCGAGCGCATCACGCGCGCGCTGGAAAACGTTCCCGCCACGCTTGCGATCGAAAAGGACGAGGACGGCTATCCAATTGCGGATGCCGCCCAGGAGGCAGCTTTAGATGAGTAATTCCGCCGACCTCGCATCGTGCGAGTCTGCAGATATTCAGCGACGCATCTTCGAGCTCATCGAGGGTGCGTCCTCCATTGCGATTTCGGGACATACGTCTCCCGATGGTGACGCCCTGGGCTCCGTGCTGGGTCTGGGCTTATCGCTTATGAAGTTTTTCCCCAACAAGGACATTGCCTTGCTGCTGGCAGACGATGACCCGGTTCCGCGCATCTACCGCTTTATGGAGGGCGCCGACCGTCTGGTGCCGGCATCTGCGTATACCGGCAATCCGGACCT
>CATZIG010000237.1 GCA_958419975.1 uncultured Collinsella sp. | reverse complement strand
GCGCTGCACAAAGATCATGGGCGACCCCGACATTCGCAAGCTGACAGACCCCTATGCCCCAAAACGCGACAACGATTCGTGCGTCCTTACCGTAGGCTGCCTAGCCCATATGCTTACGGCGCTCGACACGAAACTCAAGCTCGAATGGGAACCCGACGAGCGTCATGAACTCGAAAGCAAGCGGAACACCCTGCGCACCGCACTGTTCCTTCCGTTGGACGGCCTCAAGCGCTGCAACGTCGAGCTCAATACACAGGCGCGGCAAAAGCCCGGGACCACGGGGCAGAAAACTCCAAGACCCCATGCGGCCATCGTCGACCGCAACCGATATAACCGCATGACCGCGCACTTTTCCGCCGAGGGAGCAGCCATAAGGACGCTGATCGACCTGCTGTGCCTCCTGAGCATCAACGAGCTATTTGAGGGCTATCTCGCCCTTGTTCCCGCGACGGCACCCAAGTCGGTAGCAAAGATCATCGAGACCTGCAGACGCCAGTTTGAGCGCCATCGCAATGGCAACGAGATGAACGCCAGCATCGCGCAGTACTACGCGGCTCATTACAAAAATGACGGATGTGCCCCTGTCGAGCATCAGCTGCGGCTCGCCTACACCACGCCCGCCGCAACGCTCCATCGCTTTGGAGCCCTCGGCGCTTGCGAGCCGCACGAACAGGCAGCCTGTCCCACAACCGAGCTCGATCTCAGGCTTGGACGAACCCTGTAGCCCGCCAGCCCCTCCGCGGGCAACAATCCTATTCCACAACACAACCAACAGAAAGGAGTCCTCATGGACACCAATCATTCCCCCATCATCAGCCCCCTCACCATGCGTGAATCCGCCCGAGGTATCACGCTCACCAGCATTTACGATGAGATGCTCGCCCGTCGCGAGCTCTCCGTCATGGGAAACATCGAAACCCCGATGGCCCACGACCTATGCCAGCAGATCCGCCTGCTAGATGCCACCGACCCCAGCCGCCCCATCACCATATTTGTCGCCAGCGCTGGCGGAAGCGTGCGATCGGGTCTTGCGATCTATGACGCCATGCGCCTCGCATCGTGCCCCATCCGCACCGTCTGCCTGGAATTCGCCGCGTCCATGGGCGCCGTGATCTTTATGGGCGGCGACAATCGCCGTATGGCGCCCCATGCAGAGCTCATGATTCACGACCCGCTGATCCCCCAGGGGGCAGGCGGCTCGGCACTTGCGCTGCAGGAAACCAGCCGGCGTCTTATGCAGACCCGCAAGACCCTCACGCAAATCCTCTCGGACCGCAGCGGCCTCACGCCCAAGCGCATCCAGTCCCTCACTGCAAAAGACACCTACCTTTCGGCCGAGCGCGCCGTCGAGCTCGGCTTTGCCCACGAAATCCTCTCGACCACCAAGGAGGTCGCCCATGTCTAACCTCACCAGCCGCCTCGCCGCATCTGAGTCCGCATCGTCCACCATCCTCGCCAAGGATCGAACGCTTTCCTGCGACACCCGCCAAACGGGACTCAACAACAACGCACTTGTGATCGGCCCCTCGGGAGCCGGCAAGACCCGAAACGTCCTCAAGCCCAACCTGCTGCAAATGAACGCAAGCTACATCGTGCTCGACACCAAAGGCACGCTCTGTCGCGAAGTGGGACCCGTGCTGGCAGCCCACGGCTACCGCGTGCAATGTCTCAACTTCGCCGACCTCAACACCGTCCCGGCCCTTGCGCCCGGCATCGAGCGCTGCGGCTACAACCCCCTGAGGCACATTCGCCGCAAGGCGGACGGCAGGCCCAACCAGCAGGACATCCTCTCGGTGGCAAAGGCCATCTGCCCCATCGAGGACAACAACCAGCCTTTTTGGGATCATGCGGCGGCAAACCTGCTGTCGTGTCTTATCGCCTACGTCACCGAACAGCTACCCGCCGACGAGCAGACGATCAGCTCGGTCATCAAGCTGATCGAGCACCTGCAGGACGGTGCCACGGGTCGATTGTTTGACGACCTGATCACGACCGACCCCCAAAGCTATGCCCTCTCGCTATGGCGGCGCTACGCCATTACGCAAAATGCCGAGCGCATGCACGCGAGCATCGTCGGCATCCTTGCCGAAAAGGTCATGTGTCTGGGATTCGACGGTGCGGCACAGCTCTATCGTGAGTGCCATCAGGTGGACTTCGCTTCCATGGGACACACCCCCTGCGCCCTGTTTGTAACCGTGAGCGATATTGACCGCAATCTCGATCCGCTGACCGGCCTCTTTATTTCGCAGGCGTTTATGGGCCTCATTCGTGAGGCCGATAGGCAGCCCGACGGCAGCCTGCCCGTGCCCGTGCGCTTTATGCTCGATGACTTCGCAAATCTGCAGATCCCCCAGATGGACAACGTGCTCTCGATTATCCGAAGCCGCAACATCTGGGCAACGCTGCTGCTGCAGTCGACCAACCAGCTCGATGCGCTCTATGGCGAGGCACGCGCACGCTCCATCATGGGCAACTGCGACACGCATCTGGTGCTGGCGTTCCAGGATCCCGAGAGTGCCCGGGTGTTTTCCGACCGCGCCGACGCGCTGCCCAGCACGCTCATGGCGACGCCGATCGATCGCTCGTGGCTCTTTGTACGCGGTCGCACTCCCGAACAGGTCGAGCGCTTTAGGCTCGAAGACCATCCGCTCTACGGGGAGCTGCCCGAGGCGCAGCGAGGCCATGCGGAGGCCGAGATCTAGGCGCAGGGTTCTCGCAGCGCGCGACGC
>CATZIG010000236.1 GCA_958419975.1 uncultured Collinsella sp. | reverse complement strand
CACCGTTGTCGCCGGCGACCCCTGCCCGCACTGCGGCAAGCCGCTCTCCGCTGCCCGCGGCATCGAGGTCTCTCAGGTCTTCCAGCTGGGCACCAAGTATTCCGAGGCCATGGGTGCCACCTTTATGGACGAGGACGGCAAGGAGAAGCCGCTCATCATGGGCTGCTACGGCGTTGGTGTGTCCCGCTCGCTCGCTGCCGTCGTGGAGCAGCACAACGACGAGCACGGTATCGTCTGGCCGGTCTCCGTTGCCCCGTACGAGGTCGCGGTGATTCCGCTCGATCCCAAGAAGGAGGAGTGCGCTACCGTCTGCGAGCAGATCGTTGATGGCCTGTGCGCCGAGGGTATCGAGGTTGTCGTCGACGACCGCGACGAGCGTCCCGGCTTTAAGTTTGCCGACAACGACCTTATGGGCTTCCCGTATCAGGTCGTTCTGGGTAAGCGTGGCCTTAAGAATGGCACCGTTGAGCTCAAGGACCGTGCCACGGGTGAGCGCGAGGATGTGGCGATCGACGAGGTCGTCGCCAAGGTCGCCGAGCTTGTGAAGGCAGCACGCCGTTAATCGACGATTTCGCTTGTAGTTCGATATACGGGACGGCCCCGCATTTCTCCAGATCGGGGAGATGCGGGGCCGTCCTTTTATCTTGTGGCATCCTCGATATCTAAAAGGAAAACCCCACAGCCCATGCGAGCTGCGGGGTTTTCCTTGTGCCTCCGATGCGAAATAAATCGCTCAGATATTACTGATAATCGACGACGTCGATCCAGTTCTTCAGGAACTCATCGTTCACGTTGCGCTTACGAGCGAGCTCGGAAGCGGCGACGATGCTCGTCCACTGACGCACGACCTGCATGGGCATGTCGGCGCGGTCGCAGTAGAGCTCCAGGTAGGCCTCAGCCTGATCCTTGCTGTTGAGGGCAAAGAGCAGGTAGGTGGTGGCAACGTCGGCAGCAGGGGAGCCCTGGGTGGCGTGTGCCCAGTCGCACACATAGAGCTGGCCGTCGTCGCCGACGATGACGTTGGAGGGGTTGAAGTCGCCGTGGCAGACCTTGAACTCCTTGGTCATGCCGTCCAGACGCTCCTGAAGGTTGTAGCGCGTGGTGGCATTGAGCTGATCAAGGCTGTCGATCATGCGGGCGTACTTGTCGCGCTGACGGTTGAGCAGCGGGGAGGTGTAGCCGTGGATCTCGATCTGGAGGTCGACGAACATCTCGAGGTACTCACCAAAGCGCTGGGGCTCGGCAGTCATCTTCTCGGCAAGGGTGGTGCCCGGAACCTTCTCGGTCACGAGCGCCCAGCCGTTGGCGTTCTCGAGCTGGGAAACCTCGAGCGCCTTGGGGCTGCGGATGCCGCACTCATTGATGCGGGCAAGATTCAAAGCCTCGTTGAACACGTCGGAGACAGGCTTGGTCTCGTTAAAGACCTTGACAATCTTGTCGCCCAGGTCGTAAACGACCTTGTTGCCACGGCGGACGAGCTCGGTCTTGGAATCGGGTAGCAGCATGGTTGCATCCTTTCAACGATGCGATAGAAGCGACGGCGGGGGTGTGTGAAACACCCGTGCACCCCCGCCGTTAAAAACCGTGCTAAAACTAGCAGACGGCGTAATCCTGGGGCTCGCGGCCGTAGTAGGCGTCCAGGTAGAGCTCCTTGATCTCGCTCATGAGCGGGTAGCGCGGGTTGGCGCCGGTGCACTGGTCGTTGAATGCCTGCTCGGTCATTTCGTCGAGGGTGTCGAGGAAGTACTGCTCGTCAACACCGTAGTCGGCGATGGTCTTCTTGACGCCGATGAAGTCCTTGAGCTCTTCGAGCTTCGTGATGAAGTTCTCGAAGACCTCCTTGTCGTCCTTGCCCTCGATGCCGCAGTACTTGGCCATCTCGGCGTAGTTGTGCAGCGCGTTGGGGTAAGGATACTGGGAGAAGGTACCCATCTTGACGGGAGCCTCGGCGGCGTTGTAGCGCATGACGCGGGTCAGGATGACAGCGTTTGCGAGGCCGTGGGGCAGGTGATGGAAAGCGCCGAGCTTGTGGGCCATGGAGTGGTTGAGGCCCAGGAAGGCGTTGGCGAAGGCCATACCGGCCATGCAGGAGGCGTTGTGCATCTCCTCGCGGGCGTGCGGGTCCTTGGCGCCGTTCGTGAAGCTGGAGGGCAGGTTCTCGAAGACGAGCTTGGCAGCGCGCTCGGAGAGGCCCTTGGTGTAGTCGGAAGCCATGATGGAGACGTAGGACTCGATGGCGTGGGTCATGACGTCGATGCCGGAGGCAGCGGTCAGGCCGCGCGGGGCGGTCATGCAGTTGTCGGCGTCGACGATAGCCATGTTGGGGAGCAGCGCGTAGTCGGCGAGCGGCCACTTGATGCCGGTCTCCTTGTCGGTGATGATGGCGAACGGCGTGCACTCGGAGCCGGTACCCGAGGAGGTCGGGACGGCGACGAAGTAGGCCTTCTTGCCCATCTCGGGGAAGGTGAAGATACGCTTGCGGATGTCCATAAAGTCCATGGCCATGTCCTCAAACTTGCACTCGGGGTGCTCGTACATCAT
The DNA here is from genome assembly GCA_958419975.1 of uncultured Collinsella sp. Taxonomy (GTDB): domain Bacteria; phylum Actinomycetota; class Coriobacteriia; order Coriobacteriales; family Coriobacteriaceae; genus Collinsella. The sequence goes on along the minus strand of CATZIG010000236.1, from coordinate 209 downwards.
CCACATGATCTTGCCGGCGTCCATAGCGGAGCCACCGCCGACGGCGATGATGACGTCTGGCTCAAAGAGAGCCATCTGCTTGGCGCCGCGACGTGCGCACTGCAGCGACGGATCGGGCTCGACGTCGTAGAAGCAGTCGTGGGCGATGCCCATCTCGTCGAGCTTGGCCTCGATGGCGCGGGTGTTGCCATTCTTGAAGAGGAACTGGT
>CATZIG010000235.1 GCA_958419975.1 uncultured Collinsella sp. | reverse complement strand
GGCCTCGTACTCTTCCAAGTGCTCGTTCTTTACGAAGATCACGGGCGGCGCCAGAAACTCGGCGATGGCCTTGGTCACCACCGGGCGCACCTCGTCGTCGGCCTCAAGCTCGCGCACGTAGTCCTTCAAGAAGTCCTCGAACCCGGGCAGATCGAAGTACCAGTTCTCCACGGGGCGCATCTCGGGGACGGTGCCCGTAAGCGTGGACACCGGGGCGATGAGGTCCACCGGCGCGTACTGATGTCCCAGATCGCACTCGTCGGCATAGGCGTGCTCCGACTTGCAGCCCTGCACGGGGCAGTGGCCCTGCACCTGGCGGCCGTTCAGGAAGGTGCCGGCCTTAGCGTCGTAGAACTGCAGGGTGGAGTCCAGCTTCAAGTGACCGCTCTCGTGCAAGCGCTCGATGAACTGGTCGGAGATCATCTGGTGCACGTCGCCCGCGTGCCCGATGCCGCTGCCCTCGTAGATGTCCAGGCTCACCTGGAAGGCCTCGAGGGTCGCCTTCTGGCGCTCGTGGTTGGCGAGCACGTAGTCGGCGATGGTGCCCGAAAACTCGCCGGCCTCCTTAAGCTTGCGGTAGCCCTCGTTGATGGGGCTGCCGAAGCAGTCGGTACCGGAGACGAAACGGACGTTCTCGGCGCCGATGCGGTCGCGCAGAAAGCGCGCGAAGGCGTCGGCGGGCACGAACACGCCGCCGATGTGGCCGAAGTGCAAGGGCTTGTTCCCATAGGGCATACCCGCCGTCACCACGGCGCGGGCGGGCCACTCGACCCGCTCTCTGCTATTCAAGTCCGACACGGTTCTCCAACTCCTTCAGTGTCCCGGAAACATCCAGCGAATCTTCGGTGCCCATGATATCCAGAAGGCGCGACAAATCGCTCGTGGACGACTGCAGATACACGGTATCAGCATCGGCGATACCGGCCAGCTCGCAGGCCTTCGCCACGGCGGCCTCTTGGGTGCCCAACTCGTCGGCCAGCCCGTTTTCCACGGCGTCCATGCCGGTGAACGTAAGGCCCGTGGCCAGCGCGCGCACGTCTTCCACCGGCATGTCGCGGCCCTCGGCGACGAAGTTGATGAACACCTCGTTGATCTGATCCACCTGATCCTGGTACCAGGCGCGCTCCTCCTCGGTGAGCGGGCGGTTGCCGGCGCCGGAGTCCTTGGCGTCGGCCGAGGTGATGTTCTCGACGGATATACCCAGCTTCTCGTAGAGCCCCGACAGGTCGGTCACCGACATGATGACGCCGATGGAGCCGATGGAGGTCGTCTTGTCCGTGAAAATGTAGTCGGCCTGGGACGAGATCATGTAGGCGGCACTCGCGTTGATGGAGGCGCTCGAGACCACCACGGGCTTGGAGAAGTCGCGGATGTAGGTGCTCATCTCCTCGCCGGCCGCGGCCACGCCTCCGCCGGAGTTCACGCGCAGCACGACCGCCTTGATATGCGGGTTCTGCTCGGCGGCGTCCAACTGGCTTTTAAGCCCCTCGGGGCTTGAGGTGGTGCCGTCGTACTGGATGGTGCCGCTGATGTTGATGATGCCCACGGTGTCTCCGGTAACCGTGTCGGCCCAGGAGGGCGACTCGTAGGAGAAGGCCCCCATGGAACTGGTGAACACCGAGGTGCACGACCCGATGGTGGCCACCCCCAAGATGAGCACCGTCAGCACGGCGGCCAGACCGACGATCCAACCGCGCCGTTTGGGCTGCTGGGCCGGGACGGCCCCAGCCGCGGTGCCGTAGGGAGCCTGGGCCGGCGCCGCGTAGGCGGCAGCCGGCTGCGACTGGGGCTGCGCGGCGTAAGCGGCTTGGGACTGGGCGGCATAGGCGGCAGTCGGGCGCGGCTGGGCAGCGGCGTAGCCGTAGGGATTTGCCTGCGCCTGCGGCTGCGGAGCCACCTGATAGGGAGGCTGGGGAGCGGCCTGCTGCGATGGGGCGCCCTGCCCCTGCCCCGCCGATGTGCCGCCCGAGGACGGGGTGCCCTCCTGCGGTGCGCCCCAGGCGGCGTTCTGCCATTGGTTTTGATCGCTCATGATGCCTCTTTCGTCGGGCCGGATTCGTCGGGCTTACAGTTCCATGCCATCGTCCGCACGACCCTGCTGAGCCTGCATCTTCTTCGCCATGCGCAGCAGGAACTCCTGGTTGGAATTGGTCTGCTTCAGCGACTTGATGAGCATGTCCATGGCGCGCTCGGTGGAGTTCGTGTTGGCCAGAATGCGGCGCACGCCCCAGATGAGCGGGGCCTCCTGCGGATCCATGAGCAGCTCCTCCTTGCGCGTGCCCGAGGAGATGGGGTCGATGGCCGGGAAGATGCGGCGATCGGCCAGGTAGCGGTCGAGCTTCAGCTCCATGTTGCCGGTGCCCTTGAACTCCTCAAAGATCACTTCGTCCATCTTCGACCCGGTGTCGATGAGGGCCGAGGCGAGGATGGTGAGGGAGCCGCCGTTTTCGATGTTGCGGGCGGCGCCGAGGAAGCGCTTGGGCGGATAAAGGGCCGTGGAATCGACGCCGCCGGAGAGAATGCGGCCGCTCGCGGGCTGCGCCAGGTTGTAGGCGCGGGCCAGGCGCGTGATGGAGTCCAGCAGGATGACGACGTCCTTCCCTTGCTCGACCAGGCGCTTGGCGCGCTCGATGACGAGCTCGGCCACCTGGATGTGGTTCTCGGAGGGCATGTCGAAGGTGGAGGAGACCACCTCCCCGCGGATGGAGCGCTCCATGTCGGTCGCCTCTTCGGGACGCTCGTCGATGCCCAGGTACAT
>CATZIG010000234.1 GCA_958419975.1 uncultured Collinsella sp. | reverse complement strand
GTCGAAACTCTCCTCGAACACACGGCAGCCGTTGCGCTTGATGATGCGTCCCGGCACGCCCACGACGGTGCAGTTGTCGGGGACGTCCTTAACGACGACCGAGTTGCCGCCGATCTTGACGTTGTTGCCGATGCGGATGTTGCCGAGCACCTTGGCGCCCGTGCCCACCGTGACATTGTTGCCCAGGGTGGGGTGACGCTTGCCGGTCTCGTTGCCGGTGCCGCCGAGCGTGACGCCCTGGTAGAGCACACAGTTGTCGCCCACAATGGTGGTCTCGCCGATGACGACGCCCATGGCGTGGTCGATAAAGAAATGCTTGCCGATCTGTGCCGCGGGGTGAATCTCGACGCCGGTGATGTGGCGGGTGATTTGCGAGAGCACGCGGGCGAGCGAGCGATGTCCATGCTCCCACAGCCAGTGCTCGGGCACGTGGTTCCACTTGGCGTGCAGGCCAGGATAGGAAAGGAAGATGACCAGACCGTTTTGCGCGGCGGGGTCCTGCGCTTGGACGGTCTTGATGTCCTCGCGAATGGTATTGATAAAGCTCACCGGCCGCCCTCCCTTAGCGCCATGGCAATGCGATTCAATAAAGTATAGCGATTCGCTAGGGATTAGGAAGGACAATCTTGGCGGCATTGCGCGACAGGTGTCAGTTATGCAAACTTGCTGGTAATGGAGTCATGCTTTTGTGGGGTTGCGCACGAGGGGGCACCGCAACCGTATACTGGTCAACTTGGACGTATCCGCGCCCACAACTGAGAGGTTTTACTTCATGGGTTTCATCAATTTTATTGCCGAGCTGCTTAAGGACCCGCGCACCGCGATCGCCAGCTGGATCGCCGCCGGCCCGCTTATGGCCTACGGCTGCGTGTTCCTGATCATCTTTATCGAGACGGGCGTGGTGTTCTTCCCGTTCCTTCCCGGTGATTCGCTGCTGTTCGCCTCGGGTTTCTTTGCCCACAATGGCGGCTTTAACATTGTGGCGCTTCTGGCCACCGCATGGGCCGCTGCCATTTTGGGCGATCAGTGCAACTTTATGATCGGTCACTTCTTTGGCAAAAAGATCATCGCTTCGGGCAAGGTCAAGGCTATGACGCCCGAGCGCATCAAAAAGTCCGAGGATTTCTTGGACAAGTGGGGCCACCTGGCCATCTTCCTGGGTCGCTTCTTCCCGTTTATCCGCACCTTTGTGCCCTTTATTGCCGGTATGGGCGGCATGCACTGGCGCAACTTTGTCATCTTTAACGTGCTGGGTGGCATTACCTGGTCAACGCTCTTTACACTGCTGGGCTACTTCTTTGGTGGCATTCCCTTTGTACAGGAGCACTTTGAGCTGCTAATCGTTGGCATCGTTGCCGTGTCGATCATCCCGACCGTGGTCGGTCTGGTCAAGGCTAAGCTGGGCAAAAAGAACGCATAGCTCGAGCCAACGCGCAAACCGTGCAGTTGAGGCCCGTCCCCGTTTACGGTGGCGGGCCTCTTCAGCTTCGGTCAAATGAAAATACTTTACTTAGTTAAAGAAAAGCGTTTTATCAGACGCGTACGGGGGGTACAATCTCGTGCATGCGAATCGACGTGCCATCGGCTTTGATGCTGCTCGCGTGTCCCGTCCGGCTCTACGCTCCGGGCGTGCGACGTTGCGACGCGGTCGGCCTCGGTCCTTGCGTGCGGGTTCGCGAGTATGCAACTGTGTATGTAAGGAGCGACATATGACTGTCGAGAAGAAGGATATCGATTGGGGTAGCCTCGGCTTTGGCTACATGAAGACCGATTACAGCTACGAGGCCCATTGGAAGGACGGCGAGTGGGACGAGGGCGGCCTGACCACCGACCACACCCTGCATGTCTCCGAGTGCGGCGGCATCTTCCATTACTGCCAGGAGGTCTTTGAGGGCCTGAAGGCCTACACCGCCGAGGACGGCAGCATCGTCTGCTTCCGTCCCGACATGAACGCCGAGCGTATGTATAACTCCGCGCAGCGCCTTGAGATGCCCCCGTTCCCCAAGGACAAGTTCGTGGAGGCCGTCAAGCAGGTCGTTTCTGCCAACGCCGCATGGGTTCCGCCCTTCGGCTCTGGCGCGACCCTGTATGTGCGTCCGTTTATGATCGGCTCCGGTGACGTAATCGGCGTGGCTCCCGCTCCTGAGTACACGTTCCGCATTCTCGTGACCCCGGTCGGTCCGTACTTTAAGGGTGGCCTCAAGCCTGTCAAGCTGCGCGTTTCCGAGTACGACCGCGCCGCACCGCACGGCACCGGCAACATCAAGGCCGGCCTCAACTACGCCATGTCCCTGAAGCCCACGATGGAGGCTCACCGCGAGGGCTATGCCGAGAACCTGTATCTCGACTCCGAGTCCCGCACCTATGTCGAGGAGACCGGTGGCGCCAACGTCCTGTTCGTGAAGGAGGACGGCACGCTCGTCGTTCCGCAGTCGCACACCGACTCTATTCTTCCCTCCATCACCCGTCGTTCGCTCGTTCAGGTCGCTGAGGACCTGGGCATGACCGTCGACCAGCGTCCCGTCGAGTGGGCCGAGGTCAAGGCCGGCACCTTTGTTGAGTGCGGTTTGTGCGGCACCGCTGCCGTTATCTCCCCGGTCGGCGAGATCGACAACGAGGTCTACGGTGCCGACGAGACTGTGACCTTCCCGGCTGGCTACACCGAGATCGGTCCTGTGATGAAGAAGCTCCGCGAGACCCTGACGGGCATCCAGTCTGGTGCTGTTGAGGATAAGCGCAACTGGGTTTACACCGTCGCG
>CATZIG010000233.1 GCA_958419975.1 uncultured Collinsella sp. | reverse complement strand
TCAAAACAGAACAAGATTGTTCTAGAATGTTCATACTGCACACAAACGAACAGGAGCAAACATGCATATCTACTCTGTCTCTGATCCCGAGTTCAAGTCCTATGGCAACGTTTGGGATAACGTTCCGTCCGAGCTCACGTCGCCCGTGCTCGAGGCGCTCTCTGCCACGCCCATTCCCGAGGGCAGCAAGTACGTAGCAAGTGCGCCGGAGCTCGAGGACGTCAAGGATGCCGATAAACTGGGCTTTCTCATGTTTGGCGGCCGTCCCTTCCAGCTCGGCTGGTGCAACGGCCACAACACGCGTCTCAACTGTCTGGAGTATCAGCGAATTCAACCTGGGTGCACGCGACTTTATCCTGCTTGTGGCGCATCGCTGGGAGATCGAGGACGGCAAGCTCGACACCGCGTGCGTCAAGGCGTTCCGCGTGCCGGCGGGCAAGGTTGTCGAGGTTTTCAACACCACACTCCACTACACGCCGTGCATGGTCGACGACGGCGGCTTCCAGGTGATGGTGGCGCTGCCGGCGGGCACCAACGGCCCGCGCCCCGAGACTGCGGCCGATATGCCCGCGGCTGGCGACAGCTACTGCTACTGGAAGGCTGACAAGTGGGTCCTCTGCCACGCCGACAGCCCCAAGGCTGCCGAGGGCGGCTACGTAGGCCTCATTGGCAAAAACCTCGACATCACCGTGGACTAGAATCTTCTGTCTCGATCTGTAACATCTAGCGTGCCAAATCGTCTCTACCTGTTACAGATTTAGACAAACTGTAGGGGACAGACCGAACAATCTCAATCTGTAACACCAAGCCCGGTTTTGGCGGCCTACCTGTTACAGATCGAGGCAAACCGGGCCCAATCCACCACAAAGGTGCCTGTCCCCATTGTGGTGGCTGCCTAGAGTTGGCTGCGCAGGTAGTCAGCCATATATGGTACGGCGAAGCGCACGTAACCGCGGCGCGCCTGTTCGATTACGCCGGCGTCGATGAGGCGCCGGCGATACTTTTGCGCATAGTCGGGTGTGACCGACATGCGCTTCGCTACATCGGAAATGCGCGACACGCCGTCTTCGTCATCGGTCATTGCAGCGAGAAACGCAACATCTTGGTCCGATAGCGCGGCGAGTGTCGTTTCGCATACATCGTTTTCGAAATCGGCCTTTGACGCTTCGATTGCTCCGTCGACTTGCTCTGGCGTTACGTGTTCTCCTGCCTGGCAACGATTGGCGATGTTGTAGCCGATGAGCTGCAGCATGTAGGGCGAGCCCTGAGTTGCGCGAGCGGCGTCCAGCCGAAGATCGCCTGGAATATCAAGGTCGAGCTCTTCGAAAGCTCGCTGATAGTAGGCATCCACATCTCCAACTGAAAGCGGTTCGAGCGTGACCTTGCGTGCGCGGTTGAGAAATGTCAGTACGCGGTCGTTGAGTGTCGCGGAGACTGCTCCCGGGAGGCCCGCCATGACGAGCGCGACGTTGAGCCCCTCGCCGACCAGCTCTTGATAGGCGGTGACGAGCTGTCTGATCTCGGGCGAATTGGCCTGGAGCTCATCGATGAGGATGAGGATGCCGTGTCCCTGCTCGGTCAGCTTGCGCGCCAGCTGCGTGAGCTTGAACTGGAAGCTTTTGGTTTCCTGCACATCGCGCGTGAACTCAAGGCCGGCTGAGAAGCCGAAGACGCTCAGGCTGCCGCCCGCAAGTTTGGGGAGACGATGCTTGTTGGCGTAGGGCTCGCCCGCTTCCTGGATCTTCTCAACAATACGCTCGAGCATATCCTCGGAGGCTACGGTGGGCGTGGCGACAACAAAGCCGAGCTTGCGTGCGCGATCGGCAAGTTCGCACAGCAGAACCGTTTTGCCGCTGCCTCGCTGGCCGAGCATGAGCATGGCTCGGTCTCGATTGCCCGGCTCCTGCTCAAGGCCGGAGATGAATGTCGAAATCACGCTCCCGCGCCCCACCAAATAGGACGGGCGATTTCCAAATGAGGGGGAGAAGATGGTTTCAGTCATGAGTCTCCTTTCCTTTTTTTCCTATTTTTTCCTTTTTTCCCTATTCAGTCAAATATCCCGCCGGCGAAGGCGGCTACGTAGGCCTCATCGGCAAGAACCTCGATATCGCCTGCGACTAGAATCTTCTGTCTCGATCTGTAACATCTAGCGGGCTAAATCGTCTCTACCTGTTACAGATTTAGACAAACCGCCCCAAACCACCACAAAGGTGCCTGTCCCCTTTGTGGTGGTTTGGACAGGCAGGTATCAGAAAGTGTCAGCTGCGGGCGGTCGCCGGGCCGCCGTGTGCGAAAAGAAGTATCGACCTGCGCCGCTGTCGTTGAGCGAGGCCCTATTTGCGGGGATACTGAAACCACGACAAGCAGCGTATGAAAGGATCGATGCATGGCTTTCCGTAAAGACTTCCTGTGGGGCGGCGCGACGGCTGCCAACCAGTGCGAGGGCGCCTACAACGTGGACGGCCGCGGCTTGGCCAACGTGGACGTGGCTCCGCACGGCCCCGAGCGCTATGCGGTGGTCTCCGGCCAGCGCAAGATGCTCGACTTCGAGGACGGCTATTACTATCCTGCGCAGACCGGCATCGATTTCTACCACCACTACAAGGAGGACATCGCCCTCTTTGCCGAGATGGGCTTTAAGACCTTCCGCATGAGCCTGGCGTGGACCCGCATCTTCCCCGACGGCGACGAGACCGAGCCCAACGAGGCTGGCCTGGCCTTCTACGAGGACGTATTCCGCGAGTGTCAGGCGCACGGCATCGAG
>CATZIG010000232.1 GCA_958419975.1 uncultured Collinsella sp. | reverse complement strand
GTTTCCTGCTCTACAGTCCTGCTCACGACGGAGGCCACATTAAGTGGCCTCCTGTTCGTGCGGAACTCGCGATAAACCTAAGCCGGTGTCCCCGCTCTCCCGGGGCCTGTGGTTACTTGGTTGTTGCATGCGGCTCGCATTTCGGAACAGGGCTGATAATTCTAGATGCAAGGCGCTCTTGGTCGTTATGGGCCTGGGGCGTCTGTCTTATATAGGTAGATTCCTTGCGGGTTCGAATCCCTCCGCTTGGCGGCGTTGGCTCGATTTTCTTAACGCGAGGAGCTCTCGGTCGATGTGGGACGGAGGGATTCCGCGTCCGCCTGCCGGCGGCCGCGCCCCGCTGCGTCGCTTCGCTCCTTGCGTGCTGCGCTGGAAAACGCTTCGCGTTTCCTCAGCTCTGCACCCTTGCGGGTTCGAATCCCTCCGCATGCCCACGAAAAAGCGCTCCAGGTTCATAAGAGCCTGGAGCGCTATGTTCTTTGGGGCTGGGACGGAGGGATTCGAACCCCCAACAGCCGGCACCAAAAACCGGAGTTCTACCGTTGAACTACGTCCCAATGTGTGGTGTTGCCCAAAAGCAACCCGTTTAGTTTACCTAATCTGCGAGGGCATCGCAAACGCCATCGAGCAGGCGTACGGCGAGTGTCTGCGCATCACTTGCGGTGAAGGTTCCGTTGTAGCGCGTCATGCCCGTGAGCTCAATGCGAATGCGCGCGGGCTTTTGCTGCGCGGCGACATTGGCGGTGCGGATGCGCTGTGCAAGGTTGTGACACTCGGCAAGGGCGATCGTGGCGCGCGGCGCAGCATCTGCGGGCAGCTCATCGCTTGCGATCTCGAGCACCAGATCCACGTCGGTCGGAACCTCGGAATCGCAAAGCATCATGCCGCTGCTGTCGGTCGTCGCCGTGGCGATGTTCCACATGCGCGATGCAACGCTACGCGCGATGGGGTCCTCACCGATGACGGCAATCTGGAAGCGCTCGAGAACGTTGGCGGCGCGGGCAAAGCCGATGCGCGACTCGGCCTCGGTAACCGAGGGCTTGCCCTCCCACACGTGATGCAGGCGGTTGATATAGGCGTAGGTATCCTGGAACGCCATGCCATCGGCAAACAGGCCGACATTTTCTTGGAACTGCTGCAGAGCGGCCTCGGTGTGCGGGCCAAAATAGCCGTCGTCCTCACCGCAGGCAAAGCCCAAAACGTTGAGCGCCCTCTGCAGGGCCTGAACGTCGGCACCATGGAAATTGGGCATACGCAGATAGAGCGTACGATCGCCCAGTTTATACGAGGCGTCGACCAGGGCACTCCAGCAGGGAATGTCAACGGCGTGACCGGCGGCAAGACCGCTGTCGAGCCTAAAGGTGCCAACGGCCTGCTCGGTGGTGGCGCCAAAGCGCTTATCGGCGACCTCGGTGTCATCGATTGTATAGCCGAGCTGCAGAAGGCGGGACTGGACGTCCTCGACGGCTGCTCCCTGCATGCCCGTTGTAATAGGTTCCATGAACGAACCCCTTTCGGCGTACCATTCGTACTATTTGAGCGTGTGTCGGATAGACAACGCAAAGGGATGCATAAACATGCACTCAACAGTGTAGCAAGTTGTACCCAAATACGCTGCTGACAGGTTTTATAACCCCCGCTAGTTGAGTCGCTCCACAAAGAAATCTGCCATGGAGAGGAACAGCTCGCGTGCGTGCGGATCAAGCTCAACGTTTTCGATGGCCGCTTTGGCTTTAGCGGTCAGGTCGAGCGCGTAAGTGTGGGCGTAATCGATGGAGCCGGTCTGCTGGAAGATCTCCACGGCGCGTGCAAGTTGCACGGGGTCCTCGGTGCCCGAGGAAAGGATTGCCTCGACCTCGTCGTGATAACGCTCGTCTGACAGGGCGTGCACGGCGACGAGGGTGCGCTTGCCCTCTGTGATATCGGTGCGGAAGTCCTTGTTGGCGGCCTCTTTGGTGCCGATCAAGTTGAGCAGGTCGTCTTGAATTTGGAAGGCAAGGCCCGTGTGCAGGCCAAAGGCGCGCAGCGCCTCAATCTGCTCCTCGCTGCCGCCGCCGATAATGGCTCCGGCGGCAAGTGGCGTGGCTCCGCTGTAGTACGCGGTCTTGTGCGTCGCCATGTCCAGATAATCGTCGACCGAGATGTCAAAGCGCCCGTCGCGGACCCAACCCAGGTCGAGCGCCTGACCCTCGATGGTTCGGACGATCATCTCGGTGAGCTCGTGGAGCACGCGGAGTTTCACGTCTGCCTCGAGCGTGGGGTCGTCGAGAACCGTCTTGGTGACCATGGTGAGCGCTAGGTCGCCGCAGTTGATGGCAAGCCCCGTGCCCTCGGTAAGGTGCATGCAGGGCTTGCCGCGACGCAGTTGGCCGTTGTCGGCGATGTCGTCATGGATAAGCGCTCCCGATTGAAAGTGCTCGATAGCTGCCGCCGCGCTGCGGGCGCTCTCAAAGCTGCCGCCTACCGCGGTGGCGGCGAGCATGCAGATGAGCGGGCGGTGGCGCTTGCCGGCATTGGCCGTAAATGCCGAGAGCGGGGTATACAGGTAACGCTCGATATCGGCGGAAGTTGCCTGTTCGTCAAAGAACGTGGCCAGATAGTCGTTAATCTGGTCAAAGTGCTGGGCTAAAAAGCTGGTAAACGGACTGGACACGGGTTCTCGCATTCTTTCTTAGGTTGCACCGTTGCATTATGCAGACTACATATTGCCACATTGGGGCGTCGAGCGCGGCGGTTGAAGACGATTGAGTCTTTTGCGGTCGCAAACGCGGCAAGGGGCTCGGCTAGATA
>CATZIG010000231.1 GCA_958419975.1 uncultured Collinsella sp. | reverse complement strand
CGTTCATGGCAGCCTCCTAGTAGTGCAGGCCGCCGAGATGCAGCGAGCCCGCCAGTTGCAGCAAAATCAGCGAGTAAAGGAACAGGCCCATGAGAGACGCGACGGTAATGCCGGCAATCGACAGCACATTCATCTTCGTCTTGTCGCCCGCCACATCGTCCTCGATGGCGTCCCAGGCGTCGTCGGTGGTGACGATGCCGAGCAGGGTGCCGTGCTCGTCCACCACGGGCATGGCCGGGATGTCGTACTTGAAGATGTCGGCGGCCACGTCCTCCTCTTCCTCGGAGGGAAGGCAGCTGATGATGTCGTCGTACATGATGTCGCCCATGAGGCGGTCGGCGTTGTACAGAACGAGCGTGCGCAGGGAGTTCACGCCGAGCAGCTTGCCGTACTCGTCGGTGATGTACACGTAGTGCACCGTCGGATGATCCTCGGGCAGCGCGCGCAGCACTTCGATGGTGTCAGCCACGGTGGCCGTCTTCGGCACGGAGACGAACTGGGTGGTCATCATGCCGCCGGCGGTGCCGTCCTTGTAACCGAGCAGGCGGCGGATTTCCGCGGCGTCTTCCACGCCCATGAGGCGCAAAAGGGTCTCGGCCTTCTCGTAGGGAAGGTCGCGCACGATGTCGGCGGCGTCGTCCGGATCCATGTTGCCGATGAGCTCGGCGGCCCGCGCGTCGGGCAAGTCGTCGATGAACTCGGCCTGGTACTCGTCTTCCATCTCGGAGATGGCCTCGGTGGCGCGGCTGTCGTCCAAATGGGCGAACACACTGGCGCGCTGCTGGGGGTCCAGCTGCTCCAGGATGTCGGCTACGTCGGCGGGGTGCAGCTCGTCCAGGCGGCGGTGGGTCACCGACAGCTGCACTTCGGACAGGTCGCGGTCGAGCAGATCCATGTAGTTCCAGGCGATGAGCTGCTCGTCCACCTTCTTGTGGAAGAGCTTCGCCACGTTCACGACGGCCTTTTCCAGCAGCGGATGCAGCCCGCGCAGGATGCCACGCACGCCCACCTCGGCACCGAGCAGGCGCAACTGCGTGCCGGATTGCGAGAGCTTAAGGTCGCTCACGCGCACGACCTTAAGGCCCTGGGTGTCGACGATCTGGCGGTCCATAAGGTCGCGGGCCAGCAGCACCTCGTCTGGCTGCAGGTAGCTGAAGCGGATGTCGTGGGCGTCCACCGACAGCGTGATGCCGTCGTCGTCGAAGGTGTCGACGTACTTGCGCCACGAGATCATGAACGGCACGCGCCCGGGCCCCTGGAAGGCCAGGCTCGTGATGCGCGGAAAGACCTCGCCCGTGGAAATGGCCAGGTCGGATATGGTGCCGAGTCGCTCGCCTTGGGCGTCGACCACGGGCTCGCCGATCATTTGAGAAAGATAGAGCATGTGCGTTCCTCCGTGCGGTGGGCATCAGTGCATCGGGGCGGGGCAGCGTGCGCGGGTCGCTGACGGTGCGAACGTAAGCGCAGTGGCGCCCAAGGCGATGGTTGATGCTCGGCAGTCGTCCCTTCCGACGACCGCGCGGAGGCGAGAAGCCGGAAGTCTACATACTGTGAGGTTTCGATTTTCGAACCTTCAAGTACGTTCCTTTCCTTGGCCTGACAAAAAAAGAACCGCTCGAGGCGGCTTCTATTCTGTTCTGAACGATCTAAAATGGTGCGCCGTGAGGGATTCGAACCCCCGACGTACTGATTCGTAGTCAGTCCCTCTATCCAGCTGAGGTAACGGCGCACTTCCGAACAGCAACGACTATTTAACCATGGCCCCAAAGCCTTGTCAACGAGAATTTTCAACTTTTTTGAAAATGCGCCGTTCGCCGCGCGGGGCGGCGGCGGAGCGTACCCCCGCCTGTAGGGGGCGCGGCAGGCGTTAGAATAGTCCGATACCCGTGTAGCGACCATTTTCCGGGAGGGGGCCCCATGGCCATGGAAATAGATGAAGCCATCATCCGCGTGGACAACCATGCCGAAATCGACGAGGTCGAGCCCATCGAGATCAGCGACGACGAGGCTCGCCGCGTGCGCCTGTACGAGAACTTCTACCAGGTGAACGCCATCGATCCGGCGTTGTATGCCGCCCACGATGTGAAGCGCGGCCTGCGCAACGCCGACGGCACGGGCGTGCTCGCGGGCATGACCAACATCTCCAACGTTCACGGCTATGTGATGTCCGACGGCGAGAAGATGCCGGCCGAGGGCTCCCTGCGCCTGCGCGGCTACGACCTGTACGACCTTCTGGGCGATTTGGATCCGACGCGCCGCTTCGCTTTCGAAGAGGTGGCCTATCTGCTGCTCATGGGAGAGCTGCCGACGCAGGAGCGTCTCAACCGGTTCGTGGAAGTGATCGATTCCCAGCGCGAGCTGCCCGACGGATTCACGGCCAGCACGCTTATGGTGGATACCTCGCCCGATCTCATGAACATGATGGCTCGTTCCATCCTGCGCCTGTACGCGGCCGACGAGTCCGCCGAGGACCGCTCTCCCGAGCACGAGATTCACACGGCGCTCTCGCTCATCAGCCGCCTGCCGCGCATCATGGTGCTGGCCTACTACGCCAAGCAGGCCGCCTTCAACCACGAATCCATGATCATGCACCGCTTCGTGCCCGGACAGTCCACGGCCGAGACCATCCTTTCCATGCTGCGCCCCGACCGCTCGTTCACACCGGAAGAGGCCCGCATGCTCGACATCATGCTGTGCCTGCACGCCGAGCACGGCGGCGGCAACAACTCGTCGTTCACGACCCATGTGCTGTCCTCGGCGGACACTGACCCCTATTCCACCTACGCGGCGGCTTTCGGTTCGCTGAAGGGACATCGCCACGGCGGCGCGAACCATCAGGTGCGCGCCATGCA
>CATZIG010000230.1 GCA_958419975.1 uncultured Collinsella sp. | reverse complement strand
CTAGATCAAAGACGGAGTATGTGGTTTTATGTTCGGTGTTCTTGCTCAGCGTGTTTTTGATGCTGTTTGAGTGCAGGGCCAGGTATATGTTTCTCTATTCTCCATTTTTTATTGCGCTCGCGGTGCTTGGATGGAGAAACCTGATTGATGTGTTTGCGAAGCGATTCTCGGAAAACAGACTGTCTGGCCGAGAAAGACTCCGCGGGGTTTAACTTGCGGCGAGAAACCTCTTTCTAGACCAGTAGTTCTACATCATAACAACGGCTATGGCGGCAATCTTTAACTATTCTGTAGTCCAGGTTCGCCAAGTAGGTTCTAATCCACATGCAAATCTCATTGATGACCAGACCTGGTAGTGCAAGGGGTTGAATTGTCACTCTTGGATATTTAAATGAAGGCCGCATTTAGATGGTAGCTATCGAGGAGGGACCTGCCGGCATCCGTAGCGCATTGAATGCCGTGAACATGTCGTGCATGAAGCGAGGGTTAAGCTGTGGGTGAGCTTGTCGAGCACGGTCACGTGCACCCCGGGGTAGTTCTTCACTACGTAGTGCACGAAGCTGGACCCGATGAAGCCGCAGCCACCGATGACGATGATGTTGGTGGGTTCGAAGGGCATAAAGACTGGTGTCATGCTACTTGAGAGCGAGCTCTTCAACAAGTGCGTTCACGCGACGTCTGAGCTCTGCAATCTTTACCGTGTTGGAGAACTCTCGATAAAGAAGCAGCGCAATTGCATAGAGGAATACGAAGTTCGACGGGCTTTCGAAGCCAAGGGCCCCTGCGAGCCAGAAGGCAATCTGGGGAACGGCTGCAAACACGACAAAGCTCAAAGCAAAGAACAACCAGAACACGGAGTCGAGAACCTGTATCTGAGCCTTACGGAGCTTCTTCACTATCACGAACAAGATGGCAAATGCACCCAGAATGAGTACGACCCTTAAAACGCTAGACATATAATCACCTGAACCACTGAACGAAAAGAATGGAGATGCAAGCTCGCGCCATGTAAGCAATCGACTTGGAGATATTAAGATAGCTCTCCCCCGCCTGGCGTTCACGCATCTCAACTTGAACCTCGCTCACCTTCGCCCCCTTTTTTATAAGAAGCGAAATGCTCTCGGGCTCAGGGTTAAGCGAGTCGTCCTGCGCGAAGCGCTTAATCATTTCCTTGCTAAACATTCTCATTCCCGAGGTAGGGTCAGCTACGCGCTTTCCCGTAGTCAGCTTGATCATGACTGTAATAAGGCGTGAGCCAATCATTCGAGCGGAGATTTCCTTTTTCACGTGGAGGAAGCGTGAGCCAATTACGATATCAGCGTTTTCATTAATAGCGGTCTCGAGCATTTCATCGATATACTCAGGCATATGCTGACCGTCCGCATCAAACTGAAGGGCATAATCGTAGCCGTTGCGGAGCGCGTACTTCATGCCCGTCTGAAATCCAACGGTGAGGCCAGAATTGACTGGCAGTGTTACGTAGTTGTACCCACGATCGCGACAAATCCGCTCAGTTAAATCCTTGGAGCCGTCGTTTACTACGAGATAGTCAACACTTGGAGCGACACCTACCAGCTCGTCAACCGTGGCCTCGAGCGATTCTTCCTCATTATACGCTGGAATAATAACCAGCAATCGATGATGCTTATCCATACATCCACCTTACCTTTTATCTTCCGAAACGTAATCCAGGCATCACATACTATTTCCAGTAGCCTTTTAGCTGAATAACTAACACGGTTGCCATGAAGCCTATTCCACAAAGAGCAGAAATGAGACAGACATATGTAACACCATCCATCGAATACAGAGCAATTAAAGGTAAGGCGCAGAGAGAGGAAATTAGAGCAGCAACATTCCCAACAAAGGCACCCCGGAAGTTTCTGATAGCCATTAGCAAATCGTTTACAAACCACATATACCCCGTAAGCATCGCAAGCGCCACAAGCGGAGGAAGTAGATATGAAAAGCCAGACATCTTTTTCCCATACACAAGAACAAGAACCGGCTCACCTAAAACCATTACTCCAATAGCGCACACCAGCCCCAGAACAACGATCCCGACCGTCGCCTTTGTCAAAAGCGCATTGAAGCCTTTCCTGTCCCTAGCAGCAAAACTCTCCGAAAAATAGCCTAGAAGAGGATTGTAGATATAGGAGGCGCCCGTCTGAATAAGCGCAACAGGAGCAGCTGCGGCAGCATAAATGCCAAGAGCAGCCTCCCCTTGAACACCAACAAGGTATTGCCTTGGAATCGAAGATGCTGACGCCGCGGCAATGGACGCAAGAACGATGGGGAGACATCTCAAGGCCAGTCGAAGGCACTTTTTGAACGAGATGCTTGGGGCCAATGGGCCGAATTGAAGGGTCCTTGGCAAATCGTAGACAGCACCAACGAGGATCACGACAACGGTCATTGCAACTATCGCCGCCTCGAGCGATTCGCATAAGCCAAACACTACGGTAAAGGCAACAAGAGATAGAATCCCCTGAAAAGACAGAGACTTACCGATGTAATCCATTCGATGATGGCGCTGATCGCACGCGTGAAAGACGTCTACAACCAAGGAAATAGACTTGTAGACGGCATAGAGCAGAATAGCTGCAATCGCTCCCGATTCGCATGTAAACAGCGAATAGCCGGTGCACAGAGCGAGCGCGACTCCGCAAGTGAAAAACCGAAACGCCAGGTATTCACCCGTGGTATTCTCATTCTCAACATCTGAGACCTGGTACGTATACATGCGATACTGAGCGATAGGGGCAAAGATGTTGTAGATGGACATTGCCAAAGAGAAAACGCCGGATGCCTCGTAACCTGAACCAAGGCGAACGATCAGAATCGTAATCAGCCATTGGC
>CATZIG010000229.1 GCA_958419975.1 uncultured Collinsella sp. | reverse complement strand
CAGATATCATCAACTGACTCGTCATTCTTTTATTCAACTCTGCCCAAGCATAACGCTTGAGATCTTCAGCGAGCGCCCGTCTCTCCCGCCTCTCGTCTGCACAAAATACTGGTCCAGAAAGGTACTCAGAAGCTTTTTCTGGATCAGCATCGATCACTATCTTGCAATATTCGATAAAGTCATTTTGCGAAAAAGGACATTCCCATTCGAGATCAGATAACAGGTAATAAACCTCGAGCACGTCGTGCAAACAATCGACTGAATAATGTGCCCCGGAAACTAAAGCAAAATAACGCTTCGCGAGGACATCCACCTTCTCGTCATCAAGAGCGTACGCGTGCCTCATCTCAGCAGCGATCTCTCTAACATCGAGGGAATCGATGTTATTCGGATGCCTTTTTCCAATGTACGCTTTAAACCCTTGCTCAAGATCATCCTTTGTTACTTCGCCTGAAGGTTCGAATGCTTTACCTATCACGGAGAAATCAGAGTATTGCTCGTAAAGAGACACGCTACGATCGTATTCCAGGGCCTCCGGACTGAGCAAATTCTCTCGCCTTCCGTTTTGTGGCATGGAAGGCGCGCTCCCCATGGAGGTCAACAAAGCAAAATGGACTGCGTCCCGTAGAGCGTTAAACCGATTTTGGGGTGCAATTCCTGTATCTTGAACCGCCTCAAGACTGCAAATTCTTCCGATTAGCTCATGAGCACGAATCATTGCCCGAGCATTTACGCATCCGCTGGCCTCAACCCCCGCAAGTATGGCACCATGTATATCAAGGTCTTCCGATGGGCGACAATCTCCCATGAGAATTTCTTCGGCCAATGCCGACGGGCACGGCCTGAATGGATAGACTTTCCAAATTAGTTTTTCGCGTACGTCCCTATCGAACTCTCGCATCGATTGCACATCACTGCCTCCCCAGGCATTTGAAACCAGCATGACCTTCAACCCAAGTCTTTCGACAAGATCGTTCATCGTTCCGAATAGCGCCAAATCGTCGCTATCTTTAGAACGCCTCTCCACATCATCGAATACAAGAAAGTGCTTCTTTCTGAGCATTAGGCAGGCAACGGATTGTATCCCGACGGAGAGATTCACGGATAATCCCGTTCTTTTAATTAAAGCCCCCGAAATACCGTTGAGGGCGCCCCCTATCGTTTTGGCAGCAGCTTGCGACCTCATGTCTTTATCGCTAAGGTGTACGAGCGCCATCACAATGCGTTCGTATAAATCTTCAGCAGTAGCAATCCCGAACATAGAAACGCGGACAAGGTCGTATTCGCCCTCTTCGAGATGCTTGGCGAGCTTCTCTTCAATGAATCGGGTCTTTCCCGACCCCCAATCTCCCTCAAGTGCAATTGCATATTGATTGTCCTTATCCTTGAGATAGGAATCGATATGACCGATGAGCTGATCAGCAGGTTCTTTTGACCGGCATGTCTCCATTATTCCCTCCAGCATCAACTTAGGGCGAAAGATTTCTTTCGCTGCGATAGATCAACCCGCAACTGAGGCCGCCCCGTCCACAACAATGATGGCATAAACTCGATTGAAAGCTGGCGGTTAGACCATGCTCAAGCTTTACTGTTACCTACAGCGCCTAAACCAGTATCAGCCCCTACCCGTTGCCTTGTTAATTTTCCTATACATCTTGGAAACATGACCACTAATGGGGTCATTCGGAAACGCCTTCTGAGCTCTTGCAACATATGAAAGATAGTTTCCATGGCGGCTTGGGTCCGAAGCGCTTCGCTTGTCACTCGATCTGTTCCCCTTCGGAGAGTAATGCTCGTACAATGCGCTTACGCGCTTCTTACTCGGATGCTTGTCCGGATTATCAGCCAGCCTGCCGATTGATTTAGCAGCACGATAAAACCTATTGTAAAACCTTCCGACCGTAGATTGGCGAATTCGAACATCGTTACCGTCAAAATCAAATCCCAAAAACGAAACATGATTTCCAGCATGATGCGCGGTTCGCACAACTTCCATTTCTCCTGCGAGCAATGCACCAAATGAAAGTTGCTCGACCTTTCCATCGTTTATACGGTGGATTTTGGTTTTTTCATCTTGTAGTTCAACTGCAGGAACTCCCTGTGCCAAAGCAAGAGCTTTACTTGCTGTTTTGAGATCCTTGGCAGGGACGACAATGATGAAGTCGTCGCAATATCGTATATACCTGCCATTCACGCTGGCAACACACGCGTTAATCTGGGCATCGGTATCAAACATATACATATTCGCCAACACGCCACTTGTTGCCAGTCCTTGGGGAATGCCCCTCGCATCATGCCTTTCTTTCCAGGGCACAACAATCGAAGAATCCTTGTAAGCCGTAAACTCCGCAGGTGTCAAGATGCGCGGTAGCCTGTTAAGGCTCCTTAACGCCTTGGATCGAACTTTGGACGCAGAATTGCCAAACGTGAACGGGTCGTCTGGCTGAAGATCAATCCAGCAACGTCCGTTCCTTCTCGCCAAATCGCCAACAGGCCAATAGCAGTAATGCAATATGTTTTTCAGGACTTGGTAATGGTCCGGTGGAAGCATGCCCTCGTTAAAGAACCCTCTAACGGCCTCGCGTAAGTAACTATGATCGAGGTTATCGAAAAAATGGGTGAAGTCTCCCGTGATAACTAGCGAATCCCCCTGCCTGCGAATGGCATCGATTGCATCTGCAGCAACAGAGTAATTAGTGAGGTGAAATCCGCTTCGATAAGCTGCAGCAACGCCGCCGATGCCCGTTTCTAAGGCACGACGGTCATATAACTTGCCCCATTGCAGCGCATAATACTGAAAAATCCTGTGATCCAAGTGAGATGCATATGCGATATCTCTCGTCTTCAGGGTTTTCTTGCCGTCCCTGAATC
>CATZIG010000228.1 GCA_958419975.1 uncultured Collinsella sp. | reverse complement strand
CGGCGTGTCCATGATGGCCGCACCGATCTGTGCATAGCTGACATAATCTTGTGTGAAGACCGTGCTCGCCAGATAGGCCGCAACGCTCTCCTTGATGCCGGATGTCAGGATGTCCTCGGTTACGGTGTCCGATTTGGACACCGTGCAGCTGACCGTGATGGCCTTGCCGGTCGCGGCAGTAACAAAGCACTGTGCGCCGATGGGCGCCTGTCCGCGGCCTGCGCCCTCGCTGTCGGGGTCAATGTAGTCCTGCACCGACTTAACCAGTGCAGGCGATGCAGGCTGACCGGCGTTGTCCGCGATTACGACATCAACTGTGTTGACGCCCTGCACCCGCGGGAACACCTTGACATGACCGACACCGGCCACCTCAAGCGCCCACTGCACATAGTGGTACACGTTGCCGCTCGTCGCAGCCGTGCGCAGAACGACCAGATAGCGCGCGTAATACTCGCTGTCCGACTCCTCGGCATAACCGCCGCCAATCGGTTCAGGGTTATCACACGAGGCAATGCCCTGCACTGCCACCGGCATCTGCGTCACGCTGTGCGCGGGCAGATTGCCTGCCGTGCCGTCCACCGTGCAGGTGACCGGTACAGTGCCCTCGCCCTCAATGGCTACGGTCTCTGTCGCATAAAACTGGACACCGCCGCCGCTCTCAAACAGCGTGCCTTGCTCGACCGTGCCTGTGCCGGTGACGGTCAGGCTGCCGTGCGCAAAGGTCGCGGCCTTGCGCTCCAGGCCGGAACGCGGATAGATGTAGCGGTCAAGGGCGCTGTCGTGCAGATTTTCCGGGTCAAGCTGCTGTTTGGCCTCGTCAATAGCCGTGTCCGTGCCCTCCATCCGCAGGCTGACTGCAGCTAAAAGGTCATAAGTCGGAAAGCCGATGGTCTTTTGATAGCTTTCCGGCATTGCCGCAAGCATCTCGTCTAAAATCTCACTCGCTGACATACGTCGTCACCTCCTCACTCTCTCCGCTGTGCAGGCGGACCGTGAAGCGTACCTCCACGCCGCGCCGCACGCGCGTAAACTTAAAACTGTCAAGTGACCGGATGGCCGGGCAGAATGCGGCGGTCTCCCGCACGTTGCGCTCAATCTCGGCAAAAATCCAGCCCTCCGGCACGCGCCGGTCAAGGCTGACCGCCTCCACGCCCGGCTGGGTCGTGCCGCTCGTCCGGTAGATCGGGATTGCACCCGGTTTCTGACGCAGCATCAGCTCAAGCCACTGCTTGACCGCCTCAATGCCCTGCCGCTCGACCAGAGCGCCGTCGATCAGCTGAAAACTGCCCGAGCGTCCGTCCTCATGGAACACAAACTCCGGAGAGCGCCCAATGCTCTCCGCGACCTGCGCGGGCAGCTCCTCCGGAATGACCGGAAACACATCGGCCATAGCCGACACCTCCTAAACTCACATATGCCAATCCGCAGCCGCCACGCTGTCCGCCAGCGTCGGTGCAGGCTGCAGCATCGCCGTCGCAAACGCGATGATCCACGCCACCGTGATATCAATGCGTCCGCGGCTCCGCTTTTTGGTTGGCTTGATATTTTCGTTATCATCCGACACGCACCGCAGATTGAGGAAACACTGCCGTGCCGCCGTGTTGTGTACATGCAGCATCTCATGCGCTCGAATGAGCCGCTCCAGCTCCTTCATCGGCGGCGAGATGGACCGGATACCCTGCGGTATCTCGACAACCTCGGTCACCGTACCGGCAAGCCGCTCGCGGATGCTCTGCATCACGGTCGCGCCCAGATACGGGTCAAAGCCGACCATGCGCAGGTCGTAATTCTGTGCGGCCTGCACAACAGCGTCAGCCACAGCCTCAAAGTCGATAATATCGCCCTCGCAACCGTGCAGGAAACCTGCACGTATCCAGTCCCGGTACGGCACATGGTCCTCGCGCTCGCGTGCGTCAATGCCGTCAAGCGGCATCCACCCGGTAGGCAGAGCCACCCACCTGTCCAGCCCCTCCTGCGGCGGAAACACCAGCACAAAGGCGGTAAGGTCGGTGCTCTTGGAGAGGTCAACGCCGCCGTAGCAGGTCTTGCCGCGCAGCAGCTGCACGGCCTCGCGCCAGTCCTTGCAGCCAGGCGGATTCCACTGCGTTTTGTCATAGATGGTTATCGGTATCCACCCGACAGTCGCCGTGGCGATCCACTGGTTAAGCCGCAGCCACCGAAACAGCCGCTCAGCGGCCTCGCTCTTCTTAGCGTCCGCCGCCTGAGCGCGGATGGTGGCCATCTTGAGCGTCTTGCCGAGCGACGGATTGCACCGCCGCCACAGGTCCTCGTCGTAGATGTTGATCTCCTTGAGTTCATCCTCATCCTCGATCAGTCCGAGGCCGTAGATGATCGGCAGCCACCGAGGGTCATCGTAGGCTTTCTCGTCCCTCGCGCCGCGCCGCCATCGGTAGATAGCGAGCGCCCTCTCATGTACTTCCCAGCCGATACTCTTCCGGTCGGGGTCGTCACCGGCCGTCGTCAGCACGATCCACACCGGCTGACGGCGAGCGTCACCGGAGCCAAACGTCATAACGTCCCACAGGTCGCGGCTCGGCTGGGCGTGCAGCTCGTCAAAGATAACACAGCTCGGCTTGTAACCGTGCTTGCTGTACGCCTCGCTGGACAGTACCTTGAGCCTGCTGCCGCTCGTCTCGTCGTAGATGGTCTTAACGCTGTCCACGATGCGGCTGCGCTTTTTCAGCGCCGGACTCTGCTCGACCATGTACTTGGCCGCCGCAAAGACGATGCCCGCGTTGTCGCGGTCAGCCGCTACAACGTAAACCTCGCCGTTGATCTCGCCGTCGGCAAACAGGTGATACACACCCAGACCGGCAGCGATTTCCGACTTGCCGTTCTTCTTGGCGATCTCCAGATGGAGATACTGGTATCGCCGCA
>CATZIG010000227.1 GCA_958419975.1 uncultured Collinsella sp. | reverse complement strand
GCGAGGGTGCTCGCGGCAATGGCGGCCGCGGCGGCGCTGGTCGTTCGAATGAGTCGCGCGATCGTCGTGACCCGCGTGCCAGCCGCGATCGTCGCGATGACTGGCGCAACTACGACGATACCCGCGAGGAGCGTCGTGGCGGCTATCGTGGCGCTCGTGGTGGCAACCAGGCCGGCTCCCGTGGCGGCCGTGCCGGCGGTCGCGATAACCGTGGCAGCTATGGCAACAGCCGTGGCGGCAAGCGCGGCGGCAGCTCCCGTCGCCCCGGTGACGGCGGCGGCAAGCGCAAGTAACATACACATCGCACGCTAGCGTGAGACAAGCTAAGGGCCCGAGCAAACAACGCTCGGGCCCTTTTGTTTGCCGTGTCCATCGCTAATTCAAACGTGATTTTCTCGGGAATGCATCTGGGGGATGCTGAGGACCTATTTTCTGCCATGCAGCAATGGGCCCCATGGGGTGCGCCGTGCATTTTTTGGAGTATTCTGCAGTTCGAGTTGTCTGCATATGATCCGACGTCGCCAACGGTGGCCTTCGGATATCCCTGGCGAGCGTTCTGAGTCAGATTTCGCCGTTTTCCGGAGCAGGGGCGCGTCATTCTCGCCATGTCGGGACTTAGAATGATACGGCGCCCTACAGTTTTGCCCACCCGCGGCGGTGCTGGCGTGGTTACGTTGCAGAATACTCCGTTTTTTGCACGGGCTAGGATGGGGTACCTCAGGAGAACACAGCGGTATCCCGTAAATATATACAATTTGTACCGTAATTTATACAAAACGAAGAGGCAGACAGCGTAGGGTGGGTGCATTGGGGTGCTTGGTGCATTAAAACGGGGACCCCACGTGCCGTATACTCTGGCTGGATGTGAAAGCGGCTTGACGCGTTGCCAGGCGTAGGGGAGGGTGCCTCGATGAGCGTATTCGAAATTGTGTTTAGTCCGACGGGTGGAACGCAGAAGGTGTCAGGCCTTGTGGCCGGAGTACTGGGCAAGAATACCGTTACCGTCGATCTGACCGATAGCGGGTTGGATTTCAACGCTGTCTCGATGACTGAGGACGACGTGGCCGTAATCTCTGTGCCGGCGTATGCCGGTAGAATCCCGGCTGTGGTGGCTGACCGGTTGGGCATGGTGCGCGGCAACGGGGCTCGGGCTGTTTTGGTTTGTGTATACGGAAACCGCGCGTTTGAGGACACGCTCGTAGAGCTGGAGGACGTTGCGAAGCATGCGGGATTCCGGGTGATCGCGGCAGTTGCAGCCATTGCAGAACATTCCATTGCGCGACAGTTTGCTGCCGGTCGTCCGGATGCGCAGGATGCGGCGCAGCTTGCTGAGTTTGCTCAGCAAATTCAGCAAAAGCTGTTGGCTGAGGATGCGTCCGAGCCCTCTATCCCCGGCAATCGTCCTTATAAACAAGCTGGAGGTCACCGCATGGCACCCGAGGCAACAGAGGATTGCGTTTCCTGCGGTGCATGCGCCGCGGCGTGCCCCGTTTGTGCTATCGACAAGGGTGACCCCAAACGAGCAGCTGGCGAGGCGTGCATCTCCTGCATGCGCTGCATTGCCGTATGTCCGCGAGGTGCTCGTAAGGCTGATCCCAACAAGCTATCCGCTGTTTCCCAGATGCTGAGCAAGGTTTGCGTCGTGCGGAAGGAATGCGAGCTCTTTATCTAGCGCATACGAAATTGGTGCAATGGGACCAGGTTAATCTGCACCAACCTGGTGCAAACAAACCTGTCCCCAATGCACCAGAGTGAGGAGTGTCCCCGAGTGCCGGCAGAGACGATATGAGCAGGACATAAAAACATTGAGAGCCCCTGCTGCATGAAAGACCGCGGATTAGGCCGACAATGGTGAGTGTCTAATCCAACCGTGGCGGCCACGCCGCATTCATGGAAGGGGCTCCCATGCTCGATACTACCACCTTCATCGGCCTCGACGTCCACGCCCGCTCGATAAAGGCCGTCTCCCTCGACGTCATGACCGGGGAGGTGCGCGCCGCGACCTTCGGCTACGACGCCGGCGCCGTCGCGGGGTGGGTCCGGTCCGTGGACCCCAGGGCCAGGTGCGTGTACGAGTCCGGGGTCACGGGCTTCGACCTGCAGAAGAGGCTTTCCGGCCTGGGGGTCGACTGCGTGGTCGGCGCCGTCTCGAAGATGATCAAGCCCAGCGCGGACAGGCGCAGGAAGAACGACCGCAACGACGCCGAGTTCCTCGCCCGCATGCTGTCGGTCGGCAACGTGGTCGAGGTGTGGGTCCCCGACGACGAGTGCGAGGCCGCCCGCGACCTGACCAGGGCGCTCGAGGACGCGAGGGACGACCTCTCGCGCTCGAAGCAGCGGCTCTCCAAGTTCCTGCTCAGGCACGGGCTCGTCTTCGACGAGAGGACGCCCACCGGCCGCAGGAAGGGCAACTGGACCCGGGCGCACTGGTCCTGGATCGAGTCGATAAGGTTCGCGGAGGGGGCCGACAACGACGTGCTCGCCTACTACGTCGACGCGGTCAGGCGGGCGGCGGAGGAGAAGGCGAGGCTCGAGGGGCTCGTCGAGGCCGAGGCCCGCAAGCCCAGGTGGAGGAAGAGGGTCGACTCCCTCCGCTGCCT
The DNA here is from genome assembly GCA_958419975.1 of uncultured Collinsella sp. Taxonomy (GTDB): domain Bacteria; phylum Actinomycetota; class Coriobacteriia; order Coriobacteriales; family Coriobacteriaceae; genus Collinsella. The sequence continues at coordinate 308 of CATZIG010000227.1, read as the reverse complement.
CAAGGGCGTAGACACCGCGTCCGCCGCCGACCTCGTGTTCGAGGCCGGCGAGTTCTCGAGGTTCAGGAACGCCCGCTCGTTCGCGGCGTGGGTCGGCCTGACGCCCTCCGAGCACTCCAGCGGGGAGAGCGACCGCAGGGGCGCGATCACCAAGGCCGGCAACAAGCACCTGAGGAAGACGCTGGTCGAGGCCGCGTGGCACTACCTGACGTGCTCGGGGCGGCCGAAGGACCTCGCCAGGGGCCAGGCCCCGGACCGGGGCGCCCGGAGGCATGCCGCCAAGGGCGTGCGGAGGCTGGTCGAGAGGC
>CATZIG010000226.1 GCA_958419975.1 uncultured Collinsella sp. | reverse complement strand
TACGGAATGTCGGAGGGCCGCCGCGGCTCCGAGGCGTTCGACGTTTATAGTTATAGAACGAGGTACCTCGATCTTAGGAAGGCTTACGGAAGTAATTTAAAAGAGTATTATCTCCACTATCTCGAATATGGGATGAAAGAGCACCGTAATGGTTCGAGCATGACTGGATTTGAGGGCTATATAATGTCCTCGTCTTTCACTTCTTACGAGGATGCTGCCGTTCATTACGGCAGGACTGTTGGGAAGCATACTTATCCAACAAGCGTGTATAAAAGCAAAGGCAGCGCCTCTATTGATGAGTTTTGTAAGATCCTTTACGAAGAAGCCTCATTTGAGGGAGTATGTCCTGAAGTTTTATATGCTCAAGTCATGAAAGAGACGGGCTATTTAAGATTCGGAAATTTGGTCCAGGCAAATCAGTGCAATTTTGGAGGTGTTGGAGCCACCGGTCCTGGAAATCCCGGATATACTTTTTCTTCCGTTAGAGAAGGGCTTAGGGTTCAGGCGCAGCATTTAAAAGCGTACGCAACAACTGAACCTTTGAATAATCCGTGTATTGACCCACGCTTTAATCTTGTTTCCCGTGGGTGTGCTCCCAAGACGACGGACCTAAATGGACGTTGGGCCGTTCCCGGTAAAGGTTACGGCGAAGGCTTAAATGCAATTGTCCTTGATGTTTTGTGCATGTAATGGGTCTACATGAGTAATCGTCCTTCTCTGTACCACCTGTAGCGCGCTTTAGTGCCGCTCACATCCGCGCCCGCGACCCACCGGCTCGCCGCCTATACGCTCGAGACGCCATACCGGTAGTCGAGAGAAAGGAACTGATCTTGGCGAGAAGGATACCGGCGAGGGTGGTGCTCAGGCTGACGTCGTCGAACCTGTCGCTCAACGTGATCGCCTCTGCACTGCACGCGTCGAAGGTCGGCATCACGCTCAGTTTCCTGCACGGCGAGTACCGCGAGGATGCGCCGCGCGGGGCGAGGCGGCCACGTCCTACGACCGCTTCTGCAAGCGGTACAGGCAGTTCACGGTCAGCAGGAACGTCGTGAGCAGGGTCGGCCGCAAGGCGGGCAGGAACATGGAGGTCGACTGGTCCGGTCCGACCATGTCCCTCGTCGACCAAGCGAGTATCTGGGTAACGGTTTTACGACTAATCCCGTGACCGTCAAGTAGCAAAGGGACGGAGCGTGAGCTCCGTCCTTTTGTTTGTAGGGCGGTCTGCTACCATAAACTATATCTTTTGCTAAGAGATTGGGAGCTCTTATGCCAAGATTCAAGCTCGTTCTGGCTTTTCTAGAGCGAGATAGAGATGACGAGAGAGTAAGAAAGAATCAATGGCTGAAGCGCTGAGAATAGCAATCTTTTCCGCTCAATATCTGCCTCACATTGGCGGTGTTGAGTCCTATACCAGAAACCTCGCAGTTACGCTCATTGGCATGGGCCATAAGCCGGTCGTGGTCACGTGTAATTGCGATTCGCTGCCGTCTCGAGAGGTAACAGACGATGGTATTGAGGTTGTAAGACTGCCGTGTTTTCCATTGCTTGGTGGCAGGTTCCCTGTCTCGCGTTTTGGAAGAGCTTATCGGAGCATGCTGAGGGCTCTTGATGGCGAGTGCTTCGATGGCGTCCTAGTTAATACGAGGTTTTATCCCCATTCAATCTGTGGGCTTCGGTTCGCCAGGCGCCATCATCTTACCCCCATCGTTCTTGACCATGGATCGCAGTATCTTACATTCGGAAACGCAGTATTGGATGTGTTCGTTCGCGCCTATGAACACATAATTACTTCGATTGCCAAGCGGTTTCATCCAGTGTTTTGCGGTGTTTCTAAGAAAAGCCTGGATTGGCTTCGACAATTTGGTATTTCTGGCATTGATATCCTGCCTAACGCGATTGACGTTGATGCTTATTGCTCCAATGCCTCAAATCGAGATTTTCGTGCCGAATTGGGCGTCGGGACGGATTCTGTTCTTGCCTGTTTTGTTGGAAGGTTGATTCCCGAGAAGGGTATCGACTCCCTTCTTGCGGCTATGAAGCAACTGAATGAAACGCCCGTAAAGTTGGTGGTTGCGGGTGATGGTCCCCTGCGTGAGTTGATGGATTCTACTCCTGAGAATGTCTCCTATGTTGGTCCTTTGCGTCCGGCGGATGTGTCGTCCTTGCTTCAGGCCGCAGACGTGCTGTGTCTTCCTACGAGATCAGAGGGTTTTTGTACGACCCTTCTCGAGTCTTCGGCGTGCGGCACCCCGGCAATCATTCCCTTGGTGGGCGGAGTTGACGAAGTATTTGGTGAGGAAGATTGCGGTTTTTTGTTGGATGGCTGTGCTCCCGACCAAATTGCCGAAGCAATACGAGTGGCGTGCGCATCGAAAGCGGAGACGCGGCGAAAGGGACGGCTGGTCCAGAGTAGAGTTCGAGAGTATTGTACGTGGGGCAATACTGCAGAGAGGCTCGTTGAACTTCTTGGTGCGTAGCAATTACGTTGGTGTTGCTTTTCCGTTGACTGGGGTTTGCCGCGGTTTTGTTTCCTCGTTCGGATATTGTTTTCTTCAGAAGTAGGAGAATGAGAAGGTATAGTGATGCACGATATTCTTATTGTGACCTCAAGGAATGTTGCCACCTCGGGCGGCGAGTTTAGCCTGATTAAAAATAGAGCAGATGCTCTAAAGAATGGGTGGGGCATTGAGTCTGATGTTGCGGCTCTTTGCAATGTTCGCTTGGGTGTTTCTGAGGGTGGTGAAGCTTTTGGACCCGGCGTTTATGTTCGGCGGGATTTTATGAATCCCATGCAGCTGCTGTCGGGATATGAAGAGCTAATTACCACTGCGGAAAAAAAGGTTTTGAGTGGCTCCTACAAGGCGATCATCCTTTCTGGCGTGGGGCTGTTTCGTTATGTCGACCGGATGAAGCGCGCCGCCGAGGCGTCGGGAGCTTTTGTATGTGCTGATGTTCATGGTTATTACGGCGACGGCTCCCTTCTTGCACGCG
>CATZIG010000225.1 GCA_958419975.1 uncultured Collinsella sp. | reverse complement strand
CTCCAGGTCCAAACCCAGCAGATCGGCAATCTGGATAAAGTACGTGTCGATCATATAACTGTCACGCAGCGGGTAGATGAGCGTCAGCGCGTCCTCGAGCGCTTTGGCGCGACCGCCCGGCGTGGTAATGTCGCTCGACTCCTGCAGCGAACGATAGACAAAGTCCATGAGGGGCTCGGCCGCGTCAATGCGCGCCTGAAGCTCCTGGCCACCATGCGCCATGATGAACTCCATGGGGTCGTTGCCGTCGGGAAGCACCACGCAACGAAGGTCCATCGAATCCTGCTCGATAAACTGAATCGCGCGACGGGCAGCCTTTTGACCGGCAGCGTCGCCATCGAACATATATACAATGCGCTTGGCAAAACGGGTGAGTGTCTTAACGTGATGCCCCGTCAGCGCTGTGCCCAGCGTGGCGACGACGTTTTTGATCCCTGCCTCCCAGCAGGCGATGCAGTCGGTATAGCCCTCCACCACGATAGCTGTATCCTGCGCGACGATAAACTCCTTGGCCCAGTTAAAGCCGTAGAGGTTTCGCTTTTTATGGAACACGCTCGTCTCGGCGGTGTTGAGGTACTTAGGCTGACCATCGCCCATGATGCGCCCGCCAAAGGCGATATTGTGACCCTGCTCATCAAAGATGGGAAACATCACACGGTCGTAAAAGCGGTCCGCGAGCTGCCCGCGCCCGCGGCTCACGGCCACGTTGGCGTCAATCATCTCCTGCGGGGTAAAGCCCGCCTGCGACAGATGCGAAACCAGCGCGTTGCGACCCGGCGCAAAGCCCAGGCAGTAGCGGCGACAGACATCTCCGCCCATGCCACGACTGGCAAAGTACTCGCGCGGACGGCTGTCCTTACCGCGCATAAGCATGGTGTGGTAGAACTGAGCCGTCTCGGCGCACAGGTCATAGATGCGAGCACGCTTGGTGCCGCGATCGCGCTGCGCACCGGTATCGTGCAGTTCAATGCCCGCACGATCAGCCAAATAGCGGATCGACTCGGGAAAACTCAGGTTCTCGCGCTTCATGATATAGGTAAAGACGTCGCCGCCCTCGCCGCAGCCAAAGCAGTGCCACACCTGCGTAGCAGGGATAATGTGAAACGATGGGGTCTTTTCGCCATGAAACGGGCAGCAGCCCCAAAACTCATGGCCGCGAGGCTTGAGCTCAACCGTTTCCTGCACGATGGCAACCAGGTCCGACGCCGCGCGTACCTGATCTTTTTCCTCATCGCTAATCACAGATACTCACCCCCTGCTCACCCAAATTATGACGAATATCGTCGATATTACCCTCGACGGTCGCGATCAACTCGTCCAGGGAATCGAACACGCGAGACGGACGCAGCCAGCGCGTAAACGCCAGCGACACGGAAGTGCCATACAGGTCGCCCGCATAGCCGATCAAGTTGGCCTCGAGATGCGCCGAGGCGGCATCATCGGCATAGGTCGGCGGCAGGCCGACATTAACGGCAGCAGGCCATACGGTATCGTCGACCAGCACCAGACCCTCATAGACGCCATCGGCAGGCACCTGGATACCGTCGGGCACCTGGATGTTTGCCGTGGGAAAGCCCATATCGGAGCCTTCGTGACGGCCAGCCGTCACAACACCGCGCAGCATATAGGGACGGCCGAGAAGCTCGGTAGCCAGCTCCACATGACCCAGGCCCAGCTCATGGCGGATACGCGTGGCGCATATGGTCTGCCCGTTAACACAGAGCAAGTCGTGACCGTAAACGTCAACCCCATGCTCAGTACCCCAGGCGCGCATCTCGGCAACGCCCGAAGCGCCGCCGCGGCCGAGCCTAAAGTCGCTGCCTACACGAATGGAGCGAATGTCGACAACGGGCAACAACAACGCCAGAAACCCGACATGGTCGAGTGCCGCCACGGCAGGCGTAAAGGGAACGGCCACCACCGCATCGACCCCGGTTTGAGCCAGGGCATGCAGGCGGTCGGCCGTCGTCATCAATTTTTGGGCGGGCAACGGACTCACCACGACGTCCGGATCAGGATCGAAGGTGATCACGACCGCTTTGCTGCCGTGATCATGCGCATCGCGAATAACCGCGTCGATCAGCTCTTGGTGCCCACGATGCACGCCATCAAACACGCCAATGGCGATCGACGCGGCGCCCAAGAACTCGCACCCATCGAAAGCATCGGCAGAAACGATACGGGCCTCATCCAACTCACCCGCGAAAAAAATACGCGCGAGCTCGTGGGGCGCCAGCATCATCGAACACCGCCGATCGCCTGCGGAAAGACGTGCTCCATCACAAAGCGGCCGCCCTCGATACGAGCAAGCGCCTTCAATCCACCATCGAGCACGAGCGCGAACGGCGCCTTCGCCGTATCGAAGTCCGCAAGCGCGCGTTCAACGGGAATGCGACGACCACAAAGCAGGTCGTCTGCAAGATTGCCCGGCAAATCGACACGCGTGGCACCTAGGGCGGCGATGGGATCCAGAGCGAAACCGGCAGCGGTCTCGGCAGAGAGCTCCTCTACCGCATGACAGGCGCCAATGGAAACCACGCCGGAGGCCGTACGGCGCAGCGCGGAAATATGTGCAGCGCTATCGCAGGCACGACCCAGATCGCGAGCGAGCGCACGAATGTAGGTGCCCTTGCTTACCGAAAACGCCACGGTCCAGACGCACGTATCGCCCTCGCCGCCCACGGCAATCAGGTCGGCGGCATAGATCTCGACGGGACGCGGGGGCAACTCAACCGCATTGCCCTCGCGAGCACTCTTATAGGCGCGAACGCCATTGACCGAGATGGCCGAAAACGCTGGCGGCACCTGCATCTGCGGGCCAAGCATAGCGGCTAGCTGCTCACGGGCGTAAGCGAGATCGTGCAGCTCGGGGGCAACGGGCACCGTGCGAACGGCCTCGCCCTCCGCGTCATCGGTATTCGTCTCGACACCAAACGAAATGTCGGCGACATAACTTTTGGTATCGAGGGTTAGCATGCCCAGCAGACGGGTCG
>CATZIG010000224.1 GCA_958419975.1 uncultured Collinsella sp. | reverse complement strand
CCGGCAGCGTCTAAAGGCGCTGCCTCTCACTTCGTTCAAGCCGTACCGCCCTTGTTGCCTCCTGCGCGCTTGTCCGATGATGATTCCGCGCGTCGCCGATACTCATTCCACGCGTTGCCGATAGCCTAAGGCTCTTTCCTCCTCCACTTCCTTTCCTAGAATTCACCTGGGTGCCAAAAGGGCGCCTATGGCCATCTAGGGAAAGGAAAGAAGAATGGTCAAGTACAGAGAAATCCTCCGATTGATCGCGATGGGGGTGAGCCAGGAAAGCGTCGCCTTCTCTTGCGGCTGCGCGCAATCGACCGTCTCGGACGTTATCCGAGCGGCACGAGCGCGCGGCCTTTCCTGGCCGCTCCCGGAGGAGATGGACGATGCGGCGATCCGGTCCGTTATCTACCCGAAGAGGAGCCGCAAGGCCACGGACAAGGCCGCCATCGACTTCGAGCATGTGGCCCGGGAGCTTGGACGGCGCGGCATGACGCTGTCGCTTCTGTGGAACGAGTACTGCGATTCCGCCGTGTCGCGGGGCGAGGAGCCCTACATGTACTCGGCCTTCTGCAGGGAGTACAGGAAGTGGGCGCAGGCCCACGACATCCGCATGCGCATCGACCACAGGCCGGCCGAGACCATCCAGGTGGACTGGGTCGGGGACACGGCGGAAGTGGTCGATCCCGATACGGGCGAACTTCTGAGGGTCTACGTGTTCGCGGGATGCCTGCCCTACTCCAACTACCTGTTCGCCGAGGGATTCTACAGAACCGACGAGCAGGCCTGGATCGACGCCCATGCCCACATGTTCTCCTTCTTCGGCGGCGCGACCCCCGTTCTCGTGCCGGACAACTGCAAGACCGCGGTGTCCAAGAACACCAAAGAGGCGCTCATCGTCAACGAGCAGTACCGCCGCATGAGCGAGCACTACGGGTGCGCCGTCGTGCCCGCCAGGGTCAGAAGGCCCAGGGACAAGGCGAGCGTGGAGATGGGAGTCGGCCTCATCGAGCGCCAGGCCATGCTCGCGCTGAGGGGAAGGCGGTTCATGTCCCTCGGCGAGTTCAACTCGGCCCTTGCGGACCAGGTCGCCGCCATCAACTCGCGCCCCTTCCAAAGGCGCGAGGGCAGCAGGGAGAGCGTATTCCTCGCCCAGGAAAAACCGCTGCTCATCCCGCTGCCGGCGACTCCCTACGAGATGACGGCCCGCAAGGAGGTCACCGTCAATTTTAACTACCACGTGTGCTTCGACGGCTGCTGGTACTCGGTTCCGTTCGAATTCGTGAAGCGCACGGTCGCCGTGGTCGCGACGGCGAGGACCGTGTCGGTGATGGCGGACGGCACGCGGATCGCCATGCACGAGCGCGCTCACCGCAAGGGCGAGTACCGCACCAACCCCGACCACATGCCGGATGCCCACAGGGACTACGCCGAATGGGACGGCGCGCGGTTCAGGTCGTGGGCCGAGAGCATCGGGGAGGCCACCGCGCGGGCGATCGGGGCCATCCTGTCGTCGCGCAGGATCGAGCAGCAGTCGTACCGCTCGTGCCGCGCCGTGCTCGCCCTGGAGAAGACCTATGGAGGGGAGCTTTTGGAGGAAGCGTGCCAAAAGGCCCTTCTCAGGACGCAGAGGCCCAGCTACAAGACTATAAAGGGCGTAATAGCGGCACTTGCCCGGGAAGTCGGGCGCACCGACGAGGCGGCAGGCGCCTATCTGAGGGGCCAGGACTACTACCGAAAGATCGAGAGCGCAGGCGCCGACAACGGCGAGAAAGGCGGACGATGATGGCGAGCCAATCGACTATGGACAAGCTGCACGACATGAGGCTGTCGGTGATGGCCCGGGCCTATCGCGACCAAGAAGAGCTTCCCGCGGCATCAGGATTGAGCTTCGACGAGCGCCTCGCCATGATCGTCGACGCCGAATGGGACTCGCGCAGGACCAACAAGCGCCTTCGGCACCTGAGGCAGGCGGGCTTTCCCGAGCAGGATGCGAATATCGCCGATGTCCGATACGATGACGACCGAAAACTCGACCGCGCCCAGATGGTCGAGCTGTCCAACTGCTCGTGGATCGCGAGCAGGCGCAACATCATCGTCACAGGGGCGAGCGGAGCCGGCAAGACCTGGATATCCAACGCCCTTGGAGCGGCTGCCTGCAACGCGTTCTACACCGTGCGCTACACCAGGCTGCCGGAGCTGCTGGACGAGCTCACCGTCTTCAAAGACGAGGAATGGCTCAAGCAGCGCAAGAAGTACATCAAGTGCGATCTGCTGATCATCGACGATTGGCTGCTGGAGCAGGTCAAGCCAAATGAGGCCAGGGAGATTATGGAGGTAATCGAGGCGAGGGACAGGACCGGATCGCTCATCCTGTGCTCGCAGTTCCCGCCGTCGGCATGGCACGCGAACCTGGGCAACGGGGCCATTGCCGACGCCGTCATCGACCGCGTGGTGTGCAAGTCCTACACCATCCACATTGCAGGCGAGGAATCTATGCGCAAGCGGATGAGAGGAATGGAATAGGAGCAAACCGACGAAGAGCGGGAGGGGTCGAAACGGCCCCTCCCGATTATCGGCGCTGCATGGAACAGGCATCGGCGCTGTGGACATACATCATCGGCGTAGCGTGGAACAGTCACCGCTCAGGCGTACCGTACGCATGTAGCCGTTTCGACACCCAAATCGCACCCGCACGTTACCGATGACTAGGTTTACTTTATTGATCTGGGCTTATTTGTCCACTGACAAAAATGACGTCAAAGTCAACGATTATGAAATTGCTTCGAATTTCAAAGCTCTGACCAGGGGTTTCTCGGAACTTTCTTACGAAGTGTCCAAAACAAGTTGGTAGGCAAATGACAGGGTAAAGAACGACGAAAATGCTTTCTAAACGCTCTAAACCCTATTCGAGCGGTACATTTTCAGGGGTGAGCGGCGAAAGAGAAAAGCCTCACACTACTCCGCTGGAGTTCTCTCTTGTGGGCGCGGATAGGGACGGAAGCGTTATGCTGAACGAGTCCTCCTCATCGGAGCGCTTTCTCAGGCCGAGAGCCTCGGGCAGGCA
>CATZIG010000223.1 GCA_958419975.1 uncultured Collinsella sp. | reverse complement strand
ACGATGATTTCAATGGCAGGTTTTCACGCTTGTTACGATCTCGCCTACCTGTACGGTTGGGATATGCCCTGGTTTACACAGACTGTCTTTCAAGACATCTGGCGTGCCAGCATCAGCTGGGTATTCTTGTTTATCGCGGGTTGGATGTGCACGCTCTCACGCAACAATGCTAAACGAGCGGCCAAATACGCTGCCGCAGCTTTGGTCGTCTGGATTGCAACAACGCTCGTATCGGTCGACGATTCAGTGAACTTTGGCATCATCTACTGCATGGCCGCATGTACCGGCATCGTGGCGTTGACCGATCCCGTCCTTAAGAAGATATCGGCGAGATGGGGCATGTCCCTATGCCTTTTGTTGTTCGCCCTCACCTGGAGCATCCCCAAAACGATCTACCCTGTCCCCTACCTGGCGTGGCTGGGATTTCCGAGCCCTGGGTTTGTCTCAGGTGATTACTACCCCATCATCCCGTTTTTCTTTATGTATCTTGCAGGATACTTCGCCGCACACATAGCGCAGGGAATCGATAAGACCGTCCCAAGCTGGGCCTACGCCAATCCCATCCCGGCGCTCGCCAGCCTTGGACGTCACGCACTCCCCTTTTATCTACTGCATCAGCCCATTATTCTGGGCTTTTTGGAGCTCGTCTACTCGGTGCGATAACGCTCGAGCCGCGGCGCGATACGGGCCGGCAGCTTCGCCACAATACGAACGCCGTCCTCAAGATATTCCTCGTGCAAAAGGGTTCCCTGCTCATGTACCAGCGTGATGAGGGCGCCCTCGCGATACGGGATATCAGCAGAGAGCAACACATCGGTAGCAGCAGCCTCACGAGCAATACGGTCGACGAGATCGTCGAGCCCCTCGCCCGTCTGGGCCGAGAACAGCACGGCCTCGGGATAGCGACGACGGAAACTCAATCGATCAACGCTATCGAGCAGATCGATTTTATTGAACACCGTAAGCGTCAAACGCTCGCCGGCACCGATTTCATCAAGAACGCGATCGACTGCCTCGAGCTGGCGCTCATAGTCCTCGTCAGACGCATCTACGACTTTGAGAATTAAATCGGCACCAAGAACCTCAGACAGCGTGGACTTAAAGGCATCAACGAGACCATGCGGCAGCTTTTGAATAAAGCCGACAGTGTCGGTGATCGTCATGCCGCGACCGCCGGGCAGGCGATACGAACGCGTCGTCGGGTCGAGCGTAGCAAACAGCTTGTCCTGCGAAAGTACCGTAGAGCCGGTCAGACGATTGAGCAACGTCGATTTACCGGCATTGGTATAACCGGCTAACGCGACGCGAAACGCCGGAGACTCAATGCGGCTCTTGGACTGGACATCGCGACGCTGTTCAACCTGCTTGAGCTCACGACGAAGCGCAGCGATCTTATTACGAATGAGGCGACGGTCGACCTCGAGCTGGCTTTCACCCTGGCCAAAGCGCGAACCGATGCCGCCGCGCGTCTGCTCCTTGGCAAGATGACTCCACATGCCACGCAGACGAGGCAACAGATATTGAAGCTGCGCCAGCTGTACCTGTAGGCGTCCCTCACGCGTCTGAGCATGCAGGCCAAAGATATCCAAGATCAGTGCTGTACGATCGATAATCTTTACCGGCTCGCCCACGGCTTTCTCCAAATAGGATTGCTGCGAGGGCGTCAAGTCGTCGTCAAAAATAACGACATCGGCATCCATGCGATGCACCAGGCCGCACAGCTCTTCAACCTTACCGGAACCGATAAACGATTTTGGATACGGCTTAACCAGACGCTGTGACAAACGCGCCACGCACTGGGCGCCAGCCGTATGGGCCAGGCGCTCAAGCTCGTCAAGCGAACGATCGAGCGGCCATGCATTGTCGCGCCACTCAACACCAACTAATATGGCACGCTCGGGCTCGGGTGCCGTGGGAACAAGGGGGAAACGGGCCATTAGGCAGCCTCAATACGATGCAGGATGTCCTCAACGACCTCATCGATCGTATACTCGTCCATATCAAACCACACGATACGGTCATCGCGCTTAAACCACGAAAGCTGACGTTTGGCATAGCGACGCGAACGCATCTTGATGAGTTCGCGAGCCTCATCCATGCTTATCAAGCCATTGAAAGCATCGATGATCTCTTTATAGCCAATTGCCTGCATCGACGTCAGGGCATCTCCCAGCCCCTGCCCCATAAGACTGCGGACCTCATTGACAAGACCCTGCTCAAACATCATATCGACACGCAGGTTAATGCGCTCGTAGAGCACCTTGCGATTACGCGTCAGACCAAACCATAGGGCATGATAATGCTCGCGCGGAACACTAAACTGCGACTTTTGCTGCGCGTAGGACACACCATCATCGTGCATTTCGAGCGCGCGAATCACGCGGCGAACATTATGGGGATGGATGACCGCAGCGGACTCGGGGTCACGCTCGGCAAGCAGCGCGTGCAGCGCTTCCTCGCCTATGCGCTCGGCAAGTTCCTGATACCCCGCGCGACGATCGTCCACAAGCTCGCCCGAGGGAAAATCCATCTCATCGAGGGAGGCCTTGAGATACAGCCCCGTACCTCCGCAAAAAACCGGCAGGCGACCCGAACCAAGGAGACGTTCAACATGCGCGCGAGCGTCAGCCTGATAAAGCGCAGCAGAATATGCCACACCCGGCTCTACAATGTCGACGAGACGCAGCGGCGCCGTACACTCATCGGGCGCCATCTTTGCGGTACCGATGTCCATGCCGCGATAGATTTGCATCGCATCGCACGACAGCACTTCGGACGAAAGACGAGCGGCCAAACGGTCGGCAACATCACTCTTACCAACCGCCGTCGGACCGACGATCGCAACGGCGGAAAGACCTGCCTCGGAAGAAACCATTAGCGCGGCTCGCCCACAACGGAACCAGACAAATACCAGGTCTTGGCAACGTCAACGTCAACATCAACGATCTTGCCAACAAGCTGATCGATGCTGTAACCCTCGGGGATAGGCGCATGCACGGTCTGATTCTTGGGACTCTTGCCAAGCAGGACCGCGTCGTTCTGTTTACTCGCTCCCTCAATGAGCGCCGGCA
>CATZIG010000222.1 GCA_958419975.1 uncultured Collinsella sp. | reverse complement strand
AGGTGGCCACGGTCGACCTCGCAGATCCACTCGGCAACGTTATCCAGGAAGTAGCGATCGTGCGTGACGGCAAGCACCGCGCCCTGGTAGTTGTGCAGGAAGTGCTCGAGCCACAGGATCGACTCGGCGTCCAGGTGGTTCGTGGGCTCGTCGAGTAGCAGCAGGTCGGGAGCCTCGAGCAGCAGCTTGCACAGGGCCACGCGACGGCGCTCGCCGCCGGAAAGTACGTTGACCGGCATGTCGGAATCGGGCAGCTGCAGGGCGTCCATGGCCTGGCCGAGCTTGGAATCGATATCCCAGCCGTCGGCGGCGTCGATCTCGTCCTGGAGCTTGCCCATCTCGGCCATGAGGGCGTCCATGTCGCAATCCGGGTCGCACATCTCCTCGCCGATCTTATTGAAGCGATCGACCTTGGCGATCATATCGCCAAACGCCATGCGCACGTTCTCGATGACGGTCTTGTCGTCGTCGAGCGGCGGCTCCTGCTGCAGGATGCCCACAGTGTAGCCGGGGGTGAGCCTGGCATCGCCGTTGGAGACCTCCTCGATGCCGGCCATAATCTTGAGCAGGGTCGACTTACCCATGCCGTTGGGACCCACGACGCCGATCTTGGCACCGGGGTAGAAGCTCAGGGTCACGTCGTCAAGGATTACCTTGTCGCCATGGGCCTTGCGAGCCTGATACATCTGGTAGATAAACTCCGCCATATGTCTGTTCTATCCTTTCTACCCGCTGTTTCCCTATTCTTGATTCGCTTTAGTGGAAACGAAATGAGGGAACCAGCTCTGAAACGTAACGAAAAAGGGGCATGGTTGCCCACACCCCCTAATACTACCTGGGAAAAGTCCCCCGGAACATACTATGAACTGCGTACGCTAGTTTTCCGCAACCTTAACGAGCGGCTCGCTGCGATTTGCGCCACAACAGATACGAGTAGACGTAGACGGCTCCAACCGAACCAAACGCCAGAACCGCAATCACCGCGGCGACGACTTCACTCGAAAGCACGCTGCCTGCCACGCCCATCACAATCAGGCCAATACCCAGCACCATAAAGCAGGCGCCGCCAAAACGCTGAGTACGGCGCCAGTTCTCGGGATCGGCAAGCGCCCAAGGTGTCTTGATACCGAGCGTATAGTTCTGCTTCACACGCGGCAAGTAGTTGCCTGCGCCGATGAATAGCAAACCGACAACACCGGAAATCAGCACGTTAACCGAACCGACCGACGGCACCACGCCCCAGACCGTAAGCTCTCCCAGCCAGCTTATGGCGCACATGAACAAGGTGAAGGCGATTACGAAGCCCTGGTAGAACTTGCCCGAGGTTCGATATGCCTCACCTTTGGGGTCGATGCGCGGCACCATGCGGAACATTGCGAGAAGCGCCAGAGGCAGCACGCCGAGCGCGGAGGCCATCCAGCTAGGACCCCAACCGTCGACGGCGCCGTTCGCGCCCCAGTGCGTGGGAATCTGCGCAGGCAAGCTCGGCATCACCATGAGGTGCGCTACGACATTGGCGACGCACAGAGCGACCAGCGCAATCCACACGCGCGACGATACCCCCGTGGGGTGAATGCCCTTGTTTTCGTTATTCATCCTTATCACCTTCAGTGTTTGTAAAGCCCATAAACCAGCCAATTAAATCCTGCATGACGGTGGTGTTTAAGCTGTATACGATGTTTTGGCCATGGCGCTCGTCGGTCACCAACCCGGCGTTTTTGAGCGTCGCCAAGTGATGGCTCAGCGACGGCTTACTGATATCGAAATGCTCGGCAAGCTCCCCCGCCGTGCAATTGCCCTCGCGCAGCAACTCCAAAATGCGCCGTCGCGTTGGATCGGCAAGCGCCTTAAAACCCTCTCCCGGCATAAGACCTCCTCTCATCATCTCTCATGACGTGCACACTATACTCGATGTTTAGATGTTTGTCTAATTATCTAATCGCAATGCTTCAAACCACATCAAAGCAAACGCCATCGCAACCTATGGGCGATTACCTATAATGACGATAGCTAAAACACGATTCGCTTCCCCATCGGAGGATATCTATGACCGAAACCACAGCCGCAACTCCCATCGAGACACGCGATACCAAGCTCGAGATTATCATGGGCCGCGAGGCACTCGATAAGCTCGCCGATGCTACGGTACTAGTGCTCGGCTGCGGAGGCGTGGGCTCCAACTGCTGCGAGGCACTCGCCCGCGGCGGCATCGGTCATTTCGTCATTCTGGATAAGGACATCATCGCGCCCAGCAATATCAATCGCCAGGCCATCGCCTTTCACAGCACCGTCGGCAAGCGCAAAGTCGACGTCATGGAGGCTATGATTCACGACATCAATCCCGCCGCTACCGTCATCAAGCGCACCGAATACCTGCTGAGCGACAACATCGATGATTTCTTCGCGAGCGTTTTGGAGCAGACGGACGGCAAGCTCGACTACGTCGTCGACGCCATCGACACCATCTCGGCCAAGCTCACCATTGCCAAATATGCTCAGGACCACGGCATTCGTTTGGTTAGCTCCATGGGCGGGGCTAACAAGCTCCATCCCGAGTGCCTCCGCTTTGCCGACATTTTCGATACGGTACGTGACCCCATGAGCCGCATCATGCGCAAAGAATGCAAGAAGCGCGGAATCAAGAGCCTGCATGTACTGTTTAGCTGCGAGGAATCGGTTAAGACACAGCCCCGCGACCCTTCCAACATCCACGAGCGCACCGAGCTGGGAACCGCCAGCTTTATGCCGCCCATCATGGGCCAGATGATTGCCGGCGAGGTTATCCGCCAGATCAGCGGCCGCGGCACTGAGCGCGTACGCCCCGATGGCCAACGTCTGGACTAGCGGAGCGCACCGAGATGGAGCCCCGGTTATTTGACGCACACTGCCACCTTAATTTAATGGCTCACCCGGACGCCGTTGCCGATGAGGCGACGGCGCTGGGCTTGGGTCTATTTGACTGCGGCGTCAATCCGCGCGACTTTTCGGCCGCAAACGAGCGCGCCTGTCGCCAACCAAGTATCATCGCCGGCGTTGGGCCTCACCCCTGGTGGCTCGCCGATGGCCACTGCGGTTTTGTCGAAGTCA
>CATZIG010000221.1 GCA_958419975.1 uncultured Collinsella sp. | reverse complement strand
ATCCCATGCGCGCCGGCCGTCGTTTTTCTGTCGCTGCCGTTTACTCGGCGAGTTGCTTTAGCACATCACAGGCGATCTCGACGGCATCGTCGATGCAGCCGGGGCAGCTGCGGAGCGGACCCTTGTCCGATCCGATGCCCTTGAGCGTGCCGCAGACGGTCGTCGTGTTCTTCTCGCCAAAGCGCTTGGCGATTTCGCGCGACAGCTTGTAGGTCTGGCCCTTAGTCTTGGGGTTTTCCATGCCGTCGCTCATTACAAACCCCATGATGGCCACGGCGCCCGAGATGGCGCCGCAGGTTTCGGTCATGCCGCCCATGCCGGCGCCAAAGCCCTCGGTGAGGGTAAAGGCGGTCTGGGGGTCGAGCCCGACGGCAGGCGCGAGCGTGCAGGCGACGGCCTGGGCGCAGTTAAAGCCACGGGCGTGGTATTCGGCAGCTTGAGCCTGACAGGTGGTGATGTCGAGCTGGGTTGTATCGATTTGCTTCATCGTTGTCTCCTTGGTCACGGTGTACTCGCCTATGGTACCCGTGACGGGGCATGTAATCATCGAGAGCTTCATGTATGCCTCGTTTTTATCTATCGAGCAAATGTCCAAGGCTTGAGATAAATACCCCTGATCAATTTGTCCCTTAACCTACCTTGGGGATGGGTTGAGAGGGGTGCAGGGTAGCGGTATTGTGAACCGAATAAAACTAAAACCCAGGCAAGGGAGCTAGATATGAGCGAGCAGACCATCGGTACCACATGTGTTCAGGGCGGCTATCACCCGGGAGATGCCGAGCCGCGTCAGGTGCCCATCTACCAGTCCACCACGTGGAAATACGACACGTCCGAGCACATGGGCAAGCTGTTTGACCTGGAGGAGTCGGGCTACTTCTACAGCCGTCTGCAGAACCCCACGTGCGATCTGGTTGCCGCCAAGATCTGCGAGATGGAGGGCGGCACCGCTGCGATGCTCACGAGCTCGGGTATGGCTGCGAACTTCCTCGCGATCTTTAACGTGGCCGGTGCCGGCGATCATGTGGTCGCGAGCTCTGCCATTTACGGCGGTACGTATAACCTGCTCGCCCACACCATGGGCCGCATGGGCGTGACCTGCACGTTCGTCGCCCCCGACTGCACCGATGAGGAGCTGGAGACTGCCTTTCAGCCCAACACAAAGCTCGTCTTTGGCGAGACGATCGCCAACCCCGCCCTTGCCGTGCTCGATATTGAGCGCTTTGCCAAGGCCGCACATGACCACGGCGTGCCGCTGATGGTCGACAACACCTTCCCGACACCCGTGATGTGCCGTCCCTTTGAGTGGGGCGCCGATATCGTCACGCACTCCACCACCAAGTACATGGATGGACATGCTGCCTACCTGGGCGGCGTGATCGTCGACCACGGCCAGTTTGACTGGATGGCCCATGCGGATAAGTTCCCGGGTCTCACCACGCCCGACGAGAGCTACCACGGCGTGACCTATGCCGAGAAGTTCGGTCGCGAGGGTGCCTTCATTACCAAGGCAACCGCTCAGCTCGTGCGCGACCTCGGCCCCATGCAGAACCCGCAGGCGGCGTTCTTCCTGAACAGCTCGCTCGAGAGCCTGCACGTGCGTATGCCGCGCCATTGCGAGAACGGTCTGGCGGTCGCCAAGTTCCTGCAGGGCCATCCCAAGGTGCGCTTCGTGAGCTATCCGGGCCTGGAGGGCGACAAGTACTACGACATGGCTCAGAAGTACATGCCCAACGGTACCTGCGGCGTCGTGAGCTTTGGCTTTACCGGTGGCCGTGCGGCGGCCGAGACCTTTATGAAGAGTCTTAAGCTCGCCCAGATTGCCACGCACGTGGCCGATGCTCGCACCTGCTGCCTGCACCCGGCAAACGCCACCCATCGCCAGATGAACGACGAGGAGCTCATCGCCTGCGGCATCTCCGCCGACATGGTGCGCCTGTCGTGCGGCCTTGAGGACACGGCCGATCTGATTGCCGACCTTGAGCAGGCGCTCGAGCAGTGCTAGGCTAGCGTGCGTGCGAGGCGTGGGACGGCTTTTCGGCTGACGACGTCCTCATAGTTCCGATTCCGTAGGCGGGACCCCGATCGTGTCCGTTTGTAGGCGATTGGGGTCCCGTTTTTGCGTTGCACGATAGAAAGGATATACATGGAGAAAACTGCCGAGCAGCTGCGCCGCGAACACATTGCCCTAGAGGGCGACACCCACGGTAAGAATAAATGGGCGATTCTGTTCACCGTGCTCGTCATGACCTTTATGGCGTGTCTGGATGCGAGCATCGTGACGGTGGCGCTCCCAGTGATGCAAAAGGAGCTGGGGGTGGGTCTCGACCGCATTCAGCTCGTGAGCTCGGTGTATCTGCTCGCGACGTGCGTCGCCATGCTGCCGTTTGGCCGCTTGGGCGATGTGCGCGGCAAGGTGAATGTGTTCCAGCTTGGTGTAATCGTCTTTACGGGTGGCTCGTTGCTTTGCGGGCTTTCGGCTTCGCTTGAGGTGCTTATCTTGGCGCGTTTCGTGCAGGGCATTGGCTGTGCCGCCGCGATGGCCAACAATATGGGCATCATCACCGAGTCGTTTCCGGCGCGTGAGCGCGGCCGTGCCATGGGCATTCTGGCGACCTTTGTGGCTCTTGGCATGATGTGCGGCCCCGTGCTCGGCGGCGTGCTGGTGGCGAGCTTTCCCTGGGAGAGCATCTTCCTTATCAATCTGCCCATTGGCGTCATCTCGTTTATCGTGGGACTCTATACGCTGCCGCATATGAAGCCGGAGGCTGGCGAACGCCCTATGCCGTTGACAGAGGCGGCGCGTCGCTGCTTTGCGAGCTCGGCTTTCACGATTAACCTGGCTTGCATGCTTATCGTGTTCGTGGGTATCGGTGCCTCCGAGTTTGTGCTGCCGTTCTACTTTCAGGATGCCCACGGCTTTAGCTCCGATATCTCCGGCCTGTTGTTTTTGGCGATGCCGGTCGTGAATGCCTTTGTGGGCCCGCTTTCGGGCTCGGTGTCCGACCGTGTTGGTTGTGAAGCGCCCACGGCCGTTGGCCTGGGCGTGTACGTGTGCGGTCTCTTTGCGGTGAGCACGCTTGACGAGCACTCTACCATCTTGAT
>CATZIG010000220.1 GCA_958419975.1 uncultured Collinsella sp. | reverse complement strand
GCGGCCGCGGCGGCCCGCGCTGCATGAGCATGCCCTTCTGGCGCGAGGACCTCTAAGTCTTTCCGTTTCCGGTGCGGTCCCCCTACAACCGCACCGGCTTCGCCCGTTAAACGGGCAACACTGATACTTACGTAATTCATTTCTTCGAAAGGAATCGAACCATGGGTGTTAACCTCTCCGGCCGTAGCTTCCTCAAGCTTCTCGACCTCACCACCGAGGAGATCGAGTACCTGCTCAAGCTCTCCAAGAACTTCAAGGATATGAAGCGCGCTGGCGTTCCGCATCGCTATCTCGAGGGCAAGAACATCGTTCTGCTCTTCCAGAAGACCTCCACTCGTACCCGCTGCGCCTTCGAGGTCGGCGGCATGGACCTGGGCATGGGCGTGACCTATCTCGATCCCGGTTCGTCGCAGATGGGCAAGAAGGAGTCCATCGAGGACACCGCCCGCGTTCTCGGCCGCATGTATGACGGCATCGAGTTCCGTGGCTTTGCCCAGGACGACGTCGAGGAGCTCGCTGCTAAGTCCGGCGTGCCCGTGTGGAACGGCCTGACCACTGAGTGGCATCCCACCCAGATGCTCGCCGATATCCTGACCGTCCAGGAGAACTTCAACTACGACATCAAGGGCAAGACCCTCGTCTTCATGGGCGACTGCAAGAACAACGTCGCTCGCTCCCTCATGGTCGTCTGCTCCAAGCTCGGCATGAACTTCGTGGCCTGCGGCCCCGAGGAGTGCATGCCCGCCGACGACGTCATCGAGGCCTGCAAGCCCATCGCCGAGGCCAACGGTTGCACCATCAAGCTGACCACCGACGTCAAGGACGGCGTCACCGGTGCCGACGTTATCTACACCGACGTGTGGGTCTCCATGGGCGAGCCCGACGAGGTCTGGGCCGAGCGCATCGCTCAGCTCACCCCGTATCGTGTCACCTCCGAGGTCATGGCTATGGCCAACCCGGGTGCCATCTTCCTGCACTGCCTGCCCAGCTTCCACGACACCAACACCACCATTGGCGCCGAGAAGTGCGAGCAGTTCGGCATCACCGAGCAGGAGGTCACCGACGAGGTCTTCGAGAGCCCCGCTTCCAAGGTCTTCGACGAGGCCGAGAACCGCATGCACACCATCAAGGCTGTCATGTACGCCACGCTCAAGTAAGAGCATCTAGCATCTCGCTCGGGGTGTATTGCTGCACACCCCGAGCAGTTTTATCTGGTAATAATCTCGCATCAAGCGGCAGGCACGGCACGGAAGAGCCGCTTCTGGCGAGATCAGTAAATGATTTATGAAGGGGGGATGAGAACTATGACTGAGACCGCTAAGAAAAAGCGCGGTATGCCTTCATCGTTCACCATTCTTCTTGCTCTGCTGGCAATTGTCGCAGTGATTACCGTTATCGTCTCCGGCACGTCCGGCGGCGCGGTTACTGCCGCCCGTCTGAGCGATTTCTGCACCGCCCCGATTAAGGGCTTCGCTGACGCTCTGCCCGTCTGCCTCTTCGTTATGATCCTGGGCGGCTTCCTCGGTATGATGACCGAGACCGGCGCCCTGGACAACGGCATCGCCGTTCTGGTGCAGAAGCTTAAGGGCAACGAGATTATGCTCATTCCCGTGCTGATGCTCATCTTCTCCCTCGGTGGTACCACCTATGGTATGTGCGAGGAGACCGTTCCCTTCTACGCCCTGCTCGCCGCTACCATGATGGCTGCTGGCTTCGACCCCATGGTCGGTGCCGCTACCGTCCTGCTCGGCGCTGGCTGCGGCTGCCTGGGCTCCACGGTTAACCCGTTCGCCGTCGGCGCTGCCGTCGACGCTCTGACCGGCGTTGGCATTGAGGTCAACCAGTCCATCATCATCGGCCTCGGTGCCGTCCTGTGGATTGTCACTACCGCTATGTCCATCTTCTTCGTGATGAACTATGCCAAGAAGGTCAAGGCTGACAAGGGTTCCACCATCCTGTCGATGCAGGAGCTCAAGGACGCCGAAGAGGCTCACGGCAAGGCTGCTTCCGAGGTCCACAAGGAGGTCAAGCTCACCGGTCGTCAGAAGGGTGTTCTGATCGCCTTCGCCTTCACCTTCGTCGTCATGATCGTCGGCTTCATTCCGCTGGCCGACCTCAACGAGGGCGTCGCCAACTTCTTCGACGCTGGCGCTGTCTACGACGCCGACGGTAACGCCGTCGTCCAGGGCTGGTCTGCCCTGATCACCGGCCTGCCCATTGGCCAGTGGTACTTCGACGAGGCTTCCACCTGGTTCTTCCTCATGGCCGTCCTGATCGGTATCATCGGTGGCCTGTCCGAGAAGCAGATCGTTAACACCTTCATCACCGGCGCTGCCGACATGATGTCCGTTGTTCTCGTCATCGCCCTCGCCCGTGGTATCTCCGTCCTCATGGCTAACACCGGCCTCGATGTCTTCGTCCTCGACGCTGCCGCCAATGCCCTGGCTGGCCTGTCCGGCGTGATCTTCGCTCCCATGAGCTTCCTGGTCTACTTCGGCCTGTCCTTCCTGATCCCCTCGACCTCCGGTATGGCCACCGTCTCCATGCCCATCATGGGACCGCTGGCTGTTAAGCTCGGCTTCTCGCCTGAGGTCATGGTCATGATCTTCTCCGCCGCCATCGGTGTCGTGAACCTATTCACCCCGACCTCCGGCGCCATCATGGGCGGTCTCGCCCTGGCCAAGATCGAGTGGACGACCTGGCTCAAGTTTGCCCTTAAGCTCATCGTCGCGCTCTCCGTCGTCTGCGCCATCATCCTGACCGTCGCCTGCGTGTTGATCTAAGTACCCAACGGGTACCCCACGGAAACCTTGACGATCCTGTAGAGGATCACCTGGTCATCGTCTGTCCGGCGGGGTAAACCCACCGGTAGACTCCTACCTTTAGCCCCCTTCCGTTCCGTGCGCGGGAGGGGGCGCTCTTGTGTTCCGGCGTTTTACCAAACGCCGGAACCACTCGACGCTGCAAGCCCGCCAGAGCGGCAATCTGACGTTCAATCGTCGGGCATGGCCAAAAGGCCTATGCCCTCCTCTTTCACGTCACCTTGCTCGCTCTGGCGGGTTTTCGCTCATATGACCCAATCCGCTGTCAAGAGCCACAATGGCC
>CATZIG010000219.1 GCA_958419975.1 uncultured Collinsella sp. | reverse complement strand
TTCTTGCTCCGTAATGCTGACTCGACACCGCCGCAATGCGTATCGGTCGATGCAACGCTGTGACACCCCGTCGTAGCGAACGGCCCCTTCTGTGTCATCTGGATATAACCCCAATATCACTGACAGCAGCGAGCTCTTCCCCGAACCATTCGGCCCCGAGATTCCATATAGCCGACCCCTGGAAAACACGAGCCCCTCAATGCTTAAAGCGACCCTTTCCGCCCCTGGATAACGTAGCTTGATGTTCTCAAGACGGATTTCCTCAATCGGATCAAGCGCCAATTTGCCATTCGCTTCAACCGGGACATCCCAAATTCTTTTCAGCCGCTCATAGCATACGCGATTAGTCTGGTAATCCCTTCCCCAGCCCAACAAATACTGTACCGCTGAGCTTAAGTTCGAATAATATCCAACAGCAGTCACGAGAAAACCCGGCAACAGTCTCCCGCCCATCACTTCAACCGCGCCCACAGCAAGAAGACATCCTTGAGCGGCGGAAGCGACCAACGCGTTGCCAAAGGTAAATCTAGACCCTACTTCCTGATTTGCTCTCATCGTTGGATAGAGCCCATTAAAAGCTTCGACCAGTACAGCGCGGGACCTATCGAACAAAGCATGTTTGCGGATGAAATCAACTTTCTCCAACTGATCTTGTAGACAGGAAAAAAACCTCGCGCTCTGCTCTTGTACGTCAAAACTTCTCTCAAACAGCCTTGCGCGTGAAACCGCATAAAAAGCGGCACTCGCTGCCGCAAGAACAAGGCAGACCACACTCAACTTGATATTCAGGCTACCGAGAACAAACAGGGCGGACAAAAGGGTGATAACGTTGCTTGAAACCCCCACAACCGAGTTGATTACGAAGATGACAAGGTCATTAGCGTCGTGATTGATTTGCTGGTTATAATACGACGCGTTGAAGCCCTCGAAGAATGCCTGGGGAAGGTGCTTCACGTGCTCAAGCGTATCCGCATTTAAGCCGAACCCCGCATGCGACTGAAGGTTGATGTACAGCATCTCTGAGCAATACACTAGTCCCGCTCGAACCGCTTGGACCGCAACCAAAATAAGGCAACAAACGAGAACGGCGGCAAGATCGGCGCTGGCCGGCATCGCCAATCGGTTTACCACTATGCCGGTAAGAAAGGGACCCGCAAGCGCAAGCAGCCCGACCAAAACTGTTACGACAAGATAGGCGTAGAATCGACCGCCCAGTATATATTTTCTACAGAGATTAAGCATCAGCCTCATTTTGCCCCGCACCCCGTTTTGCCGTATTCATCATCTGGGAGAGCAGCATTTTTTGCTCGGCATCATACCGGAAGGAAACGCAACGTTTCCCCTCACCGTTTAAGGCGTGGTTGGGGCACCCTCCCATGCACATGGGAAAAGCAAAGCACTCTTGGCATTCCGGGTCATCCGGCTCATATGCCATCCAGTTAATCATGTTCTTGCTCAACATTGGCGGCTCGAAAATAGTTCCGACCCTCCGCTCCTTCATTCCAATGTCATCCCAGCACTTATACAAATCTCCGACGGGATCAACCACGTACGAGTTGATTCCAACGGCGCAACATATCCCGAAATTCGTCCCACCAAAAGGTTGAACTTTGAAGCCCCGCGCAATTGCCCTTTTATAAAACTCAGTCTCCTCATACGAGAACTCTTTTACAGTAAAGCAGTGGCTGTCGTTCGCACATACCTGATTGATATCGTCAACAGGGGCTAAATAGAAGTGAACCTTATTCATCAGGCCATTTAGCTCGAGATAATCCAATAGCTCTTGAGCGGCCTCGATGTTGGTCTTGTCGACGTTGCTCCTTATCGAAATATCGATGATGTCGGCACACTCTTTGACGTTCTTGAGAATACGTTCGTATGTAGGGCTTCCGTCGTGAAGAATCCTCCTCGAATCGTGATCCGACTTCGATCCATCTATAGTCACTTGCGCGCTCGTCACACCACATGCCGCGAGCCTCCTTGCAACATCAGGCGTCAGCAGATAGCCATTTGTCACTATCGATGCGGAATATTCACACGTTGGCCCCACGACATCTTTCAGATCCGACGTAATCCGTTCGATCATCTTCATTCCGAGCAGAGGCTCGCCGCCGTACCATCCAACTGAGAGACTTGCGATACCAGGATAGTAATCTTTCACGAACTTGGAGAGCTGTGTCAAAACCTCCTCGCCCATCGTCGTGTACGCCTGTCCCTTTTCATAGCAGTAGGGACAGCAAAAGTTGCAAGCCATCGTTGGCGCAATGGTAAGGGACAGAGCAGTATTCGCAAAGCGCGCGGCGCGACTTTGCAACCTGATCTCCCCAAGCTCGTCCCTCTCCTCATTGACTAGGATGCCTCCCCTTATCAGCTCCGCGACAAGATCATCGGCATCCCGAACGTCCCCTTCTTGAATCCTTTTGAATTTCTGCGCGTATTCCGGATTTAACGACAGGATGCCGCCGGTTCGCGCATTCATGATAAGAAGACTTCCGTTATGTTCATGCACCACATTAAATTGCGACAGTTTCACTTCGCACCATCTCCATTTCCAATCAAATCCATATCGACCCTCAGACGCTGCGCATACGCCAGCGCACTACCTTCTTCGATAAAAACTGCACGAAAGCAGCAATAGACATGCGAGCGACACGATGACCGCATGGCCGCATGCAGCCATCAGGACCGTCCCGCCGGCAGCCCCGCACGCCCTCATCCAATAAGCCATGTGAACCGGGGGTAAAACGGTTGGGAAACTCATCGCGATAACAAGGCCCGCGAACGTTGCGACCAGCAAGGCTCCCGACACAAGAGATCTGATCCTGAACACCTCATATGCAACCGCAACCATCAGCGTATAAGCGGCGTCTATAACGATATTCGACAGGAGTGCCGAGGTCACATTACCAACCGTAAGGCTGTCTAGACCGCTTCCGGAGCACACGGCAAAGACCGCAGCGACACCGAGAGTAAACACGATGTAGGGGCACAGCGTATACACTTCGCAAGCCAATGTCTTTGCCGCAAACAGCTGCCAGCTGCGGAAGCCCCGAGCAATCGAAACTCCCCTTGCCGACACGCTCGTCGCATCACCGAATAGCGTCC
>CATZIG010000218.1 GCA_958419975.1 uncultured Collinsella sp. | reverse complement strand
GGCGACGCCGGCTTCACCCGCACGCCGAGCGACGACGCGTGCGCCTACACCTGGGGACTCAGCCTCATCAAGCGCTCAAGCTCGGACGATAAACCGCTCGCGGGCGCCAAATTGCGCATCATCGATGACCGCGCGCGCATCCTAACGACCGACGGCTCGTGGTCGACGGATGCCGACGCGTGCGTCACCACGGGCGCGGATGGCCATGTGGAATTGAGCGGTGTTGACGCGGGTGTCTACACCGTCGAGGAGGTCGCGGCTCCCAAGGGCTACATCGCCTTTGAAGGCAAACGTACGGTGACGGTTACGGCCGAGGGATTGGACGTTAAACAGGTTGCAGTCGCGAAGCCCAAGGTGACCGTGTCGCCCGAAAGCCCTCTGCGGGTTGATACCGCCGATGCCGGGACGGGTTCGATTGAGCTGTCGGTGCTCAACACCCCAAGCAAAGAAGCAAGTCGAGGCTTTATGCCCTCGACGGGAGATAGAACGTTGGTGCTAGTGGCGGTTTTGGCTGCCATCGGAGTGGCGGCTATTGTTGTCGCGCTCGTCATCAAGCGGGGAGGAGGTCGCCGTGAAAAATAATTATCCCCCCTGCTCAATGGCGAACTGCCTCCGTAGCGAGTGACGCGCAGGCCTACCGACCCGATGATTATTGGTTTTGAAAAAGTTACTAGAGAATCCTCCATGAAAAGCGGGGCACCCGGTCGATATGACCGAGTGTCCCGCCTCGTTTGTTGGTGCAAAGTAACCTGACCCCTTTGCACCACCACAAAGGTGCTTGGCCCCTTTGTGGTGATCGGCTGCTAGGCGGTGGGGAGTTCTGGCGTGTTAGCCGGCTGCTGCGGCTTGAGGTGGGCGTTGCGCCAGATGATTTGGATGATGTAGCCGAGCGTGAAGACAAAGGCCACGCCGCTGATGAAGCCGCCTACGAGGGGAAGCCCCGTGAGGGCGCCTGCGATTACGCCACCAGCGGCTGCCATGGCGTAGCGGTTCTGGCTGTGTCCGACCATGCGCGCGATCGCGCACCCTGCAAAGGCACTCGACACCAGCGCGATGCCAATAACACCGCACATGAGGGCTCCGGCAAGCGACAGACCAGCGATAGAGATAATTAGCAGTAGGACGGCGGGGACGATAGCAATCGTGCCCAGAAGACCGCTCACCCACAGGGGCATGGGGCGCTGGTGGAGCATGCCGGCGGCGCTGGCGGTCGCGCGCGGAAAGACGAGCTCGAGCAGCAGAGCGACAAAGCAGGTCGAGAGTGCCGCGGCGACGATACCGCCGATGACATCGTTAACGGTGGAAGTATCCTCGTTCTCGGTGCGGTCGATCTTGAGCGTGCCTACCTCGGCTCCTGCGGCACGCTCGGGGTCCTCGGAGACGTGCGCGTTCACGGTGCCGGTGATGTGGGCGTTCTTGCCCAGGATGAGCTTGTCGGCCCAAACCTCGACATCGCCCTCGACGGTGCCATCGATGGTCACCGTGTCGCCCGCAAGCGCTGCCGACTTGGTAGAGCCGCGCAGGGCAACCGTCTCGCCTATCGCGTAAAAACAGTTGGCGGTGCTGTCGGAATTGAGCACAACGTGCTGACCGACGACCGTGACGCTGCCATCAACCGTGGTCTTGGCGATATCGATAGTGCGTGCCGCCAAGCGGACGGCGCCGCTCACCGTGCAGTCGCGGATGGAGAGGCTCTCGCCTGCTGCAATTATGTCGCGGCCGATGGACGCATCGTCCAAGTTGAGGGCCTGACCTGCCCAGTACAGGTCACCTTCGACGCCGGACGAATTGGCGTCATTGTCGGTCGCAAGTACGTTGCCTGCGGTGTCCGTGCCGGCGAACGACGCCGTGGGAAGCGCGGTGACCGCTAGAGCGATGAGCGCGAATAAGATCGTGATGCGGCCCCACGCTTTACGGCGCTGGGTCGACGGGAATTGATTACAGGGCATAGTGAATCCTTCGTCAGATGCTCGACATGCACCTAACAGGGTACCCAACGCGTGGGCGCTCTAAAAGAACCTCTCGGTTGCATTTCGAAGGATGAGCCCGCGCCACCTACTTTTTGCGGTGCAAAAAGCGTGCGATGTCATCCTCGGTGGGGCTTTTGATATCAAAGCGCAGCGACAGCCAGCGTAGTCCCATGGTCACCACGACGCAAACGACCAGTGCGACGACATTGCTGACCAAGCCGCTCATGACAAGGCAAACATAGCTTGCCGATCCGGCGATGGCCGCGATGGCATAGAAGTTGGTGCGCTGGAAGATACCCGGCACCACACCCATAAAACCATCTCGCAGCATGCCGCCGCCCACCGCGGTAAAAAAGCCCATCATGATGCACACCGCCGGCGCAAAGCCGTAGACCAGCGCCTTGTCTGCGCCGGTTGCCGCATAAATACCCACCGAGATGATATCGAGCAGGGGAATGAGCTTTTCGGGCTTGTCGACGATTGCCGGGAAGATGTAGATGATGGCCGCGGTGGCGATGGAGAGCGGGAGCGCCATCGGTTGGTTGAGGATGTAGACGTTGCCCACCTGCAGCGTCATATCGCGCAAAAGACCGCCGCCCAGTCCACAGACCACGGCGAGCGCGACGGCGCCCACCAGGTCGAGTTTGTGCTCGCGTGCGACCAACACGCCCGAGATCGATGCCGCGACGACGGCGAACATCTCGAGCCAAAACGGGATGGCAACCATGGCATCCGAGGCGTGTGCGGTAACGATCATAGCGGCGGCAACGGGCAAGATGGGGTCCTTTGAGTTACGGGTTTAGACAATGCCCGTACATAGTACATGTTCGGCGCCGATTGCGACCCTATTGCTCGGCAAACGGTCGGGACTGGGTACGGTCATAGGTTCCATGTTAGGGGATCCGGGTTGATGCTGAACGCGATGGGGGCGTGGTCGAATAGGAGGGATGTCCAAATTTTGAGCTCCGCTCAAAATTTATCCGGTCGGCTTGCGCCGACCGCGCTGCGCTAAAAACGCGCCACGGGCGCGTTTTCTTTACGCTCCGCGCCCTGGCGGGTTCGAATCCCTCCTCCTCCGCCGTATTTGCTTGTTAGGGACTCAAAACAAAAAAGCTCCCATTCCCGGGAGCTTTCTCAACCAAAATGGCGGA
>CATZIG010000217.1 GCA_958419975.1 uncultured Collinsella sp. | reverse complement strand
GGTCCTGCCACCGTGGTCGAGGCCATCGCCGATGCCGCCGAGGTTGCCCGTGCCATCGCCGGCGTGGACTTTAACAAGTACGCCGACCAGAATGCTCAGGCCGGCCGCGAGGACACCTGCTACGAGCGCAAGGGGTCGCTGTGCCGCGACAAGCGCAACTGCACCAAGACTCGCTGCCTGGGCTGCGGCTCGGTGTGCGAGGTCTGCTGCGACGTGTGCCCCAACCGCGCCAACGTGGCAATTAAAGTGCCGGGCCTGGCCAAGCATCAGGTCGTCCACGTCGATGGCATGTGCAACGAGTGCGGAAACTGCGCCGTGTTCTGCCCCTACCAGGAGGGTCGTCCCTACAAGGACAAGCTCACCCTGTTCTGGAGCGAGCAGGACATGGAGAACTCCGAGAACGAGGGTTTCCTGGCCGTGGACGAGGACCACTTTAAGGTCCGCGTCGCCGGCACGGTCCGCACCGTCTCGGTCGATGCCGTCAACACCGGCCTTCCCGAGGCCGTCCGCCTGACCATCAGGGCTGTGCGCGACAACTATTCGTACCTTCTTAAGAAATAGGCGAGTCTCTTATGGCCAAATCCATTCAACATAACGTGGCCTACGTTGCCTGCGGAAGCGGTTGTGCCTCCGCAGGCGGCGACGCCCGCTGCAGCGAAGGCTGCATTGGCTGTGGCGCCTGCGTCACGGCCTGCCCCCACGGCGCCATTGCGCTGGTCGATGGCATCGCCCGCGTGGATCGCTCCAAGTGCACGGGCTGTGGCCTGTGCGGCATGGCGTGCCCGCAGCGCGTGATTGCCTTCGTTCCCGGCTACCAGAACATTCTGGTGCGCTGCAACAACACCGATAAGGGCGCCATTGCCCGCAAGATCTGCGGCACGAGCTGCATCGGTTGCGGCATGTGCGCCAAAAAGTGCCCTGCCGGCGCTATCCGCATCGAGGACAACTGCGCCCATATCGACGGTGCGGACTGCCTGTCGTGCGGCATGTGCGCCGTCGTCTGCCCGCATGGCGCCATCCACGACCGCACCGGCATCGCCGCCGGCGTGTAGAAGGGAATCACCATGGCACAGGAATTCACTTTTACCGTTAACGGCGTCGAGCGCACGACGACCCAAAACAAGCCGCTGCTGCGCTACCTGCGCGACGACCTGCATATTCACTCCGCCAAGGACGGCTGCTCCGAGGGCGCGTGCGGCACCTGCACCATCCATGTGGACGGTGCGGCCGTCAAGGCCTGCGTGCTGACCACTGCTCTTGCCGCCGGCCGCAACATCGTGACCGTCGAGGGCCTGCCCGAGGAC
This sequence comes from uncultured Collinsella sp., assembly GCA_958419975.1. GTDB lineage: Bacteria > Actinomycetota > Coriobacteriia > Coriobacteriales > Coriobacteriaceae > Collinsella. The sequence continues at coordinate 1,845 of CATZIG010000217.1, read as the reverse complement.
GTGCGCGAGGCCTTTGTGTACGCCTTTGGTGCCGTGGGCGCCGTGCAGTGCGGTTTTTGCATCCCCGGCATGGTCATGGCGGGTGCAGCACTCATCGCCGAGGACCCCGAGCCCACCGAGGAGCAGATCAAGTACGCCATCCGTGGCAATGTCTGCCGCTGCACCGGCTACAAAAAGATTATCGAGGGCATTTCGTTGGCTGCTGCGGTGCTCCGCGGCGAAAAGCAGATCGACGAGGACCTGGAGCGCGGCGACGACTACGGTGTGGGCAAGCGCGCCTTCCGTATCGACGTGCGCAAGAAGGTGCTCGGCGAGGGCAAGTATCCCGACGACATCGACGAGCTCGATCAGCCGGGTCTGACCTATGCCAGCGCCGTGCGCTCCAAGTACCCGCGCGCCCGTGTGCTCTCCATCGACACCTCCAAGGCCGAGGCCCTGCCCGGCGTGGTGGGCATCCTGCGCGCCGAGGACGTGCCGGTCAACCAGGTCGGCCACCTTATCCAGGACTGGGACGTCATGATCGCTCAGGGCGATATCACCCGCTGCGTGGGTGACGCCATCGTGCTGGTGGTTGCCGAGGACGAGGCGACGCTCGAGAAGGCCAAGAAGCTCGTAAAGATCGATTACGAGCCGCTGGAGCCCGTGCGTAACATTGTCGAGGCCAGGGCTGCCGACGCCCCGCGCCTGCACGACAGTTTCTTTGCCTTTGGCAACACGGTGGAGCTCAAGGACAACGTGTGCCAGAGCCGCCATGTGACGCGCGGCGATGCCGCCAAGGCGCTGGCCGAAAGCGCGTTTACCGTGACGCAGCGCTTTACCACGCCCTTTACCGAGCATGCCTTCTTGGAGCCCGAGTGCGCCGTCGCCTTCCCGTACAAGAACGGCGTCAAGGTGCAGTCGACCGACCAGGGTGCCTACGACACGCGCAAAGAGTGTGCCCACATGTTTGGCTGGGATAGCGAGCCCGAGCGTGTGGTTGTAGAGACCATGCTCGTGGGCGGCGGCTTTGGCGGCAAGGAGGACGTGTCCATCCAGCACCTGGCCGCGCTCGCCGCATATAAGTTCCAGCGTCCTGTGAAGTGCAAGCTCACGCGTGTCGAGTCGCTCGCTTTCCATCCCAAGCGCCATGCCATGGACGGCACCTTTACGCTGGGCTGCGACGCCGAGGGCAACTTTACCGGCCTGGACTGCGAGATCAACTTCGATACCGGCGCCTACGCTTCGCTGTGCGGCCCGGTGCTCGAGCGCGCCTGCACGCATGCCGTCGGCCCCTACAAGTACCAGAACACCGACATTCGCGGCTTTGGCTACTACACCAACAACCCGCCCGCCGGCGCGTACCGCGGCTTTGGCGTTTGCCAGTCCGAGTTTGCGCTCGAGAGCCTAATCGACCTGCTGGCCGAGAAGGTCGGCCTGGATCCGTGGGAGATTCGCTACCGTAACGCCATCGAGCCGGGTGAGGTTCTGCCCAACGGCCAGATTGCCGACTGCTCCACGGCGCTGAAGGAGACGCTGCTCGAGGTCAAGGATACCTACTATGCGCATCCCGGACACGCCGGTATCGCCTGCGCCATGAAGAACGCCGGCGTGGGCGTGGGCCTGCCCGATGCCGGCCGCTGCAAGATTCGCATCGAGGACGGCGTGGCTGTGGTCTATGCCGCTACGTCCGACATCGGCCAGGGCTGCAATACGGTCTTTTTGCAGGACGTTGCCGAGGCATGCGGCCTGCCGCTTCGCTGCATTGCCAACGGCGAGTGCTCCACCGAGAACGCTCCCGACTCCGGCACCACGTCTGGTTCGCGTCAGACGGTCGTGACCGGCGAGGCCGTGCGCGGTGCCGCCTTC
>CATZIG010000216.1 GCA_958419975.1 uncultured Collinsella sp. | reverse complement strand
CACGACGACGGCCACCGCGATCCTCGTCCTCGCGGCGGCGGCGATGTGCCTCGCCCTGGAACTGCTTGGCACGACGCTCGGCACGGTTGCCACGCGGGGCCTGCTTGACGGCGTCAGCACCGCCGCGCTCCTCGGCAGCAACCTCGCGGGCCACGCTCTCCACGGCCTCGTCCACGCGAGCCTGAACGCCCTCGCGCACGCGGGTCTTGCCACCGCGCTTGGGACGGCTCGGACGCTCGCCATCGCCACGGCGCTCGTCGCGACCGCGGTTGGAACGACCAGCCACGTCGCCGTAATCGTCGCCGTTGCGCTTGCCGTCGCGACGCGCCTGCTCAAGCTTCTTCTTGCTCTTGGACTTGCCGCGCTTGGTCTTCTTCTTCACCTTAAAGGCCGCAGGATCGCGCTCGGGGTCAACCGCGGGCGGATTGGGGCCCACATGCAGGTCACCGGCCTCGTAGATGTCGGCGGTCTTGTCCATGAGCTTCTCGATCTCGTAGAACTCATCGACATCCTGCTCGGTCACAAACGTGATGGCCCAGCCCAGCTCGCCGGCGCGGCCCGTGCGGCCAATGCGGTGGATGTAGTCGGTCGGCTCGGCCGGCACGTCAAAGTTCACGACGTAGCGCACGTCGCTAATGTCGATGCCGCGGGCAAGCACGTCGGTTGCCACCAGCACGTCAACGGTACCGTCGCGGAAGGCCGAAAGGGCACGCTCGCGCTGGGCCTGGCTGCGGTTGCCGTGAATCGCGGCGGCCTTGATGCCCTTGCGCTCCAGACGACGGCAGCAGCTGTCGGCGCGGTGCTTGGTGCGCATAAAGACGATAGTGCGCTCCGGGCCCTCCTTTTTGAGGAACTCGGGCAGCAGGTTGTTCTTGGCCTCGATGGACACCGGGAACACAAACTGGTCGACGGTGTCGGCGGTCGACGTGGCGGGCGCGATCTCCACGCGTGCCGGGTCGCTCACCAGGTCGGTGATCTCGCCCACGGCCTCCTCGTCGAGCGTCGCCGAGAACAGCAGCGTCTGGCGCTCGGCCGGCGTCTCGCGCACAATGCGGCGGACGGCAGGCAAAAAGCCCATGTCGAGCATACGGTCGGCCTCGTCGAGCACCAGCACCTTGACCTCGTCCAGATGGCAGGCACCCTGCTCGATCAGATCGACCAGACGGCCCGGCGTTGCGACCAGGATGTCGCAGCCGTACTTGAGGGCAGCGGTTTGCGGCTTGTAGCTCACGCCGCCCACGACGGTCACGGCAACGTGGCCCGTGACGTCGGCGATCTTGCTCGCGACCTCGTCGATCTGCTGGGCAAGCTCGCGCGTGGGGGTGATGACGAGCATCACGGGGCCGCGGCCGTTGCCCTCGGGCTTTTTAACACCGCGACGGCGGTTGCGGCCGCCGCGCTCGCGCACGGGTTTGGGAGGAGCGATGTGCTCCAGATTGTTCATGGTCGGCAGCAAAAAGGCAGCCGTCTTGCCGGTGCCGGTCTGAGCGGCGGCAAGCAGGTCGCGACCCTCGAGCACCACGGGGATCGAGCCGGCCTGCACGGGCGTCGGCGCCGTGTAGCCCAGGTTCTCAATAGCACGAAGCATCTCGTCCGAAAGCCCAAGCTCGTTAAAGGCGGGCAGGCTCTCGGTAGCGGACTCGACGGCCTGGGCAGCATTTGCCTCATCGGCGGCATCGAAGGCAGCCTGGGTCATGGCCTCGCGGGTCTCGTCCAGAATCTCGGCGTCGGTGACGTCGGATACAGAATTACGCATATGTTGTTGTTCCTTATCTGCACGCGCAATGAGCGTGGCATGCGGCCGCGCGGGCGTGCTTGGTAGTGCGCTAATACATACAAAAACAGGTGCGCACAGAGAGGACGTTGCTCAGCACGCTGGCGATCGCTTTGGCAGCCCTATCACGCGCCGTCCAGACGCAGCAGCTCTAAGCGATGGAGCAGATTCGCCGCCGATTAGTATACCCGTACTCCGTATGCCCCCACGTAAACCACAGATGACGAGGCGGACGAGGTGGGCCTGGCCGATTGTGTCAATCTGTAACAGATGCAGGGCAAAACCGGGTCCAAATGTTATAGAACAAGACAGAGGGGGATTTCCGTTCAGTCCAACCAAAATCTCTCAGGCTTCCTGCAATTTCGAACATGCGGCCTATAATGTTGCTTTGGTTACGCTATATATTGCGCAGCCATTTAATACGTCGCCCACCGGGGGCCATTAATTCCTATCGCCATATTGGCTAGGAAGCAACCAAAGGAGGTATCCGTGGCAGCAGAGACGCCTTGCTCGGTCCTCTATAACGATATTCGCTCGTTCGGCGGTCTTAAACATCTCGAGATCGCCCGAATGCTTATCAACGGAAACTCTTATCTCGGCAGTACCCTGCTCGAGAAATGCTCTTCCAACCGCTCGTATCTCACCCGTTACATCGTCCATCGCAAGCCTGACCAGTGCGCGCCCGCCATCTACAGCGACTTTACCGTCACCACGCTCAACCTTTCCTCGGCAATCTGCAGCAAGCTCGGCGGCGGCGAGTCCGCCTATCGGGCAATCGCCGAGCACTATCGCGGTCCGGCCGCCAACGAAATGATGTCGGCTCTCGCCAGCTACAAGCTGGACAGCCGCCTATATGCAAATGCCCTCAATCGCATCGACAACTTTGACGGCAATGCCGTGCGCGAGAAAAGCACGCTTTACCTTATGCTCTTTGTGGCAACGGGGGCGCTCGCCGATCCCGTTCAGGGCGTGGCCACCGTCGAGCGCTTTTGCGACAGCAAGACGGGCGAGCACTTTGGCACCACCGAAACTACCGTCGGACGTAGCTTTATGAGCAGCCTGGAGCAGCCGCGCACCGTCGCCCCCAACCTCGGTCTGCTCAGAACCCATGCCGACAACTGCGCCGGCATGCAAATCCATCCCCTCACACGCGATCCGCGCGGCACCGTGATTGGTTCTTTGCCCAAAACCTCGCCCAGCATCACCGATGTGGGCGCCGACGCATCGCGCGAGCATCTTCGCATTTGGCTTGAGGGTGAGCACTGGTACGCCCAGGGCCTTGGATCGACCAACGGCACGGTGCTCGAATCGGGTGCAGGCGGCGGCGATATTGTGATTGAGCCGCCGCGCGACCAACGCGAGCCCGGCAAGATCTATCCCCCAGTGGAAATCGAAA
>CATZIG010000215.1 GCA_958419975.1 uncultured Collinsella sp. | reverse complement strand
TGCCGGCCTCGCCCTGGGCGATGGCGTCGTCGTCGGCGACGATGAGCCAGTAGCCACAGGGCAGCTCGGTCGCCGCGCCCGCGTTAAGGGCCACGGAAGGCGCACCGGCATTGCAAATCACACGGGCAAGCTTTGCCGCTAGCGTGGTCGTCATGTGCCCGTCGGCATTCATCCATTCGGCAGCCTCTTGTGCCGTCGATGCCGAGTTATCAAGCCCTGCATCATGAAGCACGGGAAGGGCAGCTTGGCGAACCGTGTCATTCGCCCACGCTACATCAGTTGCGACCTTTTGGTCGGCATCGGCATCGTCGACAACGGTCGCCGAAAAGAGCTGGTACGCGTCATACCGCGTCGCAACCGTACCGTCCACCGTAATGGCTCCAGTGCCTGCCGCGCGGGCCATCCCGGGCAACATCGCAAAAGAGAGCATTGCGACCGTAGCTATTGTCGCGATAGCCAACAAGCGGCGGCAAAGCCTACTCACGGCTACCACCTCGACCTTGATCGCGATGGCGACGAGCATGCATCCATGTCGCAGCAAAACACAGCATCGAAGCACCAGCTAAATACGTCATAGTCAAACCAGCCCCGCCCGCCTCAGGTAGCGTAGTCGAGTACCTGTTGGTAAAGGTCGGCGGGGTCGAGGAACCCTCGCCATAGGTGACGGTGGTGTCGAGCTGATTCGTACCGTTGACCACGTTAACCGTGACCCTATACTCAGTCCTGTCATAGGTGATGTGATCCTTGACATTGTTCTCGGCGCCCTCGGGAACAACCTCGGAGATGATGTAGCGATACTCGCCGGCCTTGTTGTACTTGACGTTGAAGGAGACATTGCCCTCTGCGTTATTGGTCGCCGTCTGGAGCACTTTGCCCTCGGCGTCCTTAAGCGCGAACGAGAACTGACCTTCCCTGAAGGTTCCGCCTTTAAGCACTTTATTTGCTTTTATCGTCGCTTTGCCTTCAAGGGGCGCGTCATACACCCAAATCTCTACATCTGACGTTATCTCCGTATTGGCATCAAGCAGAGATTTCGCCCTGTTCATGGCTCGCTCGTATTGCTCCTCGTCCGCGTTGCCTTTGAGCAGAATCCATGTTGGTTGGGCGACGCGATATCCAGCAGGCGCCGTCGTCTCCTCGAGGCAGTAAAGCTTGCAGGAAGCCATGGCGTCCGAACTCGTTCCAAAAGTCGCGTTTCCGTTAGAGTCGGTCGTTTCGGTAGAAAAAGCCGTCTTTGCGTCATCAACACCGGCACCGCTCTGCACCTTGTCCATGTCAATCGCATAGAGTGTGAACGTGGCCCCAGCCAACGGCGCAGTAACGTCCTTTTCATCCACTTTGTGGACCACAATGCCGTACCCCGTTCCGCCTCCCGATGCGCCGGCATCTATGTCATATTTACGCTCGTGTTTAACATACCCGTCTGCAACACCTTCAAGCTGAGCCTCGTTGGAAAGGGAAACGTTACCAGACTCACCGGACAGAACTTCATATTCGACTTTCAGGTATTTCTCATCGGGAAGCCTCAACGTCAATCGCTGCTGCTTTCCAGCGCCCTCATCAACCAAATCGAGAGCTGTCTTGTATTGCTCTTTCGCCAACTCACGCCAAATGCCATTGTCACACTCAGACACGCTAAGCGACGAAGGCACAAACGTGCATTTGGAGTCCATCACATCGAACAGATCAAGATAGTCGGTTCCACTTTTTAGGTCCAATGCCGATTCGTTAACAAAAATGGTGTAGTGAATTCGCTTGCTATTACTTACCGACGCACCGGTCTTTGACAATACGTCGTTCTTGATCTGTACGGTATCAGAGCCCGCCTTAAATTCCTTATTATCCGAGCTCGCACTCGCCGAGTTCGTAAGCTCGCCGAGGTTCTTTGACGTGTCGACCACTGACCTCTTGACAGCAGTTGCATACGTCAGCTTCACATAGCCTGTATTGTTACCCAACTTTTCCGTTGGAATCGAAAACGTAACTGCTCGACGATCAACGGCAGGCGTCAGCAAGACACCCGAAGCCTCGGTTTTTTCTCTCTCATGTTCCCATTCGTGGCCGGGCACCGCCGTCCTGTAGGGATTTGAATACAAAGAATATTTAGCCGAACCGGGGATATAACTCATTCCATCAGGAAGCTCATCTTTAACAACGACATCCTTGCCATTGAGCCTGCCTGCGCCATAATACTCACCGGCAGGCGTCTTAGCTCGATTGGCATAGACAGTCCAGTCGACAATCCACGCACCTTTGTCGTTCGAGCCATCCACTGATTTCCAGTCAAACGTCTCATCCCACCGTGCTTGCGAGCCGTCTTCATTTATTTTTACGCTCTTCTCAACCGAAGGCTCCGTTTCGTCTTCAACGTAGTAAAAAACGAAATCAGAATAGCCGCTAAACCCGTCGACAGAGGCGAAGTTGGAGTACCAACCAGGAAGTGCGTCGGTCACCGTTTTATACGCAATAACCACTTCAGGGGACTTATCCAGTGCTTCTTTGACTTTATCCGTAATGGTTATTCGGATATTGCAGTTATGCTTGTTGCTGCCCTGTGACGGATCTGCGCCTCGCTCAAAGTCCCAGTCGACACCTTGGTCCAATTCGGTGTCCCCGATGGCAACTACATGCGATTGACCGCCAGTGGTATCCGGGCCCATGGTCTGCTTCCAAGCCGCCAGCATGGTATCTTTGATAAGAACGGATTCTGGGTTTTTCGCATTTACGTAATCACGGAGCTCTACGCGTAATTGCCAAGTTGCCCTTCCGGTCCGCGACGCCTCATCCTTATTAAGCAGTTTTTTGCTTATGGTCTTGCCCGTCCAAGGGCGAGCATAGTATTCGGTACTTTCTCCAGAGGGCTGATCTGAATCTTCTTTTTTCACGGTTGCCGTGTTGCTTACCTTTTCGTAGGATTTCTCATCTTTCAGCTTGGTTTGATAGACGATGCAATAGGTCGCATACCGGTCGCCCTCTTTTGGATTAAACGTATAGCTGAATGAATCCTCCGACTCACCCGGTGTTCCCTCGCCGACCTTTTTAGCTTCGTCAGCATTCTCGCCCTTGTAGACCGCGTAGTTGCCAATATAAGTTTGTTTGCCATCGAGCCTATCAGTGACGCTCCTATAAGTTGTCAAGAGGCAGTTTGCGGGAGCGTTCTCTCCAATTCGC
>CATZIG010000214.1 GCA_958419975.1 uncultured Collinsella sp. | reverse complement strand
AGCGCGAGGGCGAACGGGCGGCCTGTGAAATAGACCCTGTTTCATGGAGGGTAGCCCAGACACTGACGGCTGTTTGCTATGGGGACAACGGGCTTGGGCTTCCTACGAACCTGGCCGTGCCAGAAATAGAGACGTCCCACACCGCACTCGACATGTTGTCTGCGCATATCGAGGTCAAGCGATGCCTGACCGAACGGGGAGATGACGGCGACGTTCTACAGCAGCTCAAAACGAGCAAGGCCTACGACTGCGAGCTCGACATCGCGGGGATTGTTATACGGGCCGACAGCATGCTGGTGGAGCTCTTTGACGGGTCGTTTGCAGGAACCGACGAGCGCGACGACGAGATGACGGTGGTGCGGGAGGCGCTCGACGTACGTGGACTTAAGGCGATGGCTATCTGGGTGCGCATGGTGTTGGCGGCACGGCGGCTCCTTTCCGGCTTGCCGGTAACCGACGACGCGGCGTTCAACGAGCTCGATCGTTTTGCCGTGCGCATGCGCGACAACCAGATTCAGCTGTTTGGCCTGTTGTTAGAAGGCTGGCAGTCGCTGGCAGAGGGACGGCCGGTTAATGCAAAGTTCCGTGCGGTCCAAGTGCTCAAACTTGCCGAGGAGTCGATTGCGTACATGCGCGATAACGCATTGCTGCTGGAGCGCGCGGCATATCTGCGAAATACATCGATGGTTTCGGTGCGCGAGGAAGCGGAGTTGCTCGATATAAGCCAGACGCAGGTTGGTGGCGCAGAAGCCTGGATGGTGGCGCTGCATTTGGCCTGTGCGGGCCGAGACAGCGACCTTGCGGCCTGGATGTCCATGAATCGTGCGGGGATTCTAGAGCCATCGTATCGGCTCTTTGCGCGCCTTGCCATGCATTGTCTGGGCGAGCCGGCGGCCAGGATACGCAAGAAGCTTCCCGTGCGCGAACTGTCGCGGTACTCGCTGCGCGACGATTTGGAAGGGGAGGGCGAGCGCCTGTTCCAGGCTGGCGAGGTTGAAGCCGTTGATACCATCGACCATATCGAGATTCGCATGTTTGGTGCGTTTCGCGCCGAGCGCGACGGGTTTCCCATCACGGACAAAATGTGGCGTCGCAAGAAGGCGGCGACACTTGCCGAGCGGCTTGCGCTGGGCATGGATGCGCTCGTCGATCGTGAGACGCTGGCCATGGAGCTGTGGCCCCATGCCGAGTTCAATAGCGCCCGCAATAACCTGTACTCGACGATATCGCGCTTGCGGTCGGCTTTGGGGCCGACGCCGGATGGCAAGTCGTGTGTGCTCATCCAAAATGAATGCATCGGACTCAACGGCGACTACGTCAAGACCGATGTACGGCTGTTTGACCAGATAAGCCGCGAGGTTTTGGGAAATCGCACGGGTGCGCGCGGGCCCCATTTAGTTGAGCTGTGCCTTAAAATTGAGCAGCTTTATGCCGGACCGCTGTATGTTCCCAATGGCTGTAATCCCACCTACTTTTTGCGTATGCGACGCATTATGCAGTCAAAGTACATCGATTGCATGATTAAGGGAGCAAATGCCGCTCTAGAAGAAAACGATCTGCAGTCGGCGATTTGGCTGGCGGAGTCGGGGCTTCGGCAGGAAACGGCGCGTGAGGATATGGTGCGCTGCGCCATGCGTGTCTACAGTGCGGCGGGGCGGCGGCGCGATATCGTCGAGCTATACAGTGGGCATATGCACCATCTGAGGGAGCAGGTCAATGGCGTGCCCGAGCCCGAGACGCGGCGTCTATACGAGCGCTTGGTGGAGGGGCGGCTCAATCGCGTGCTGGTCGAGCGATAAAAAACGGGCGCCCGAAGTACTTGGGCACCCGTAAGCTTGCTATGTGTTGGTTCGCCGGATCATTGGCTCTTAGACGAGCTTGATCTTCTCGATGTCCTTGCGCGAGGACTCGCGATACAGTGAGAACTTGCGGCCGATAACCTGGACGACCTCGGCGTGGCAGCGCTCGGCGAGCTCTTCGGCGGCCTCGCGGGCGGAAAGACTGGAGCCATCGAGCACGGAGCACTTAACGAGCTCGTGCTTCTCCAGGTAGGCGACCGTCTGCTCGACGGTGCCCTCGTTGACATCGGACTTGCCGATGATGATGGCGGGGTTGAGGTGATGGGCCATGCTGCGAAGCTGCTTGACCTGTGCTCCTGTCAGTGCCATGGGTTCTCGCTTTCTATGTATGGGGCGCCCCGCGACGGGGCCTTAATCTACGTGAGCTGTCCCACGATAGCGCAGGAACGGCGCGGTGTGGAGCGCGTTTGCCCAGTTCAAAAAGAATGCGGATGCCGAGTGAGTGGGCGGCGCGGGCTGCGAACGGGCTATGAGCTGGGCGCAGAGACCGGCTCCCATGCAATAAACGCCCAACGGACTTTGCGGACGTGGTCGAGCATATAGCGCCCCTGCGGCACGCCCTTGGAGCCCGGCTCACCGGCATGGGGGTTCTCAATCATGTGTTGAGCGATGTAGTCGCGCAGGCGGTCGATCTTATCCTCGTTGCCATGCTCGAGCATACGGGAAAAATCCGCTACGCCCGCCTCAAGGCTATCGAAGGTGTCGCGACGGGGCGATTCAAAATACGTGACCTGCGGCAGCGCACCCATCTGAATAAGGATGTTAAAGGCATACACAAAGCCATTACTGCAGGTAACCGAGGCACCGATGGCGTTCATCAAGTGCAGATCATAGCGCGGGCTGGAGTTGGCGACCATCGTGACAGCACAACGACGACGAGCCGTACGATCAAGCTTGGCAAGCGCGCCTTTTAGATTGGTCGTCGTAACCGACCGACTGGCAAAGGCGACATCCACCGCCTTCGCGACCGGTCCAACCAAATCCCAATCATCATCCCAAGCAAGCTCAAGCGGCGTTATGCGCCTTTCGAGTCCGTAGTACTCAATGCCGGCATCAAGCGTGCCCAGCATAGCGGGGGAGAAGTCGGCAGCAATCACAGGATGCCCAGCCTGAGCAAGCGGAATAGCAATCGACCCAGCCCCACATCCCATATCCAGCGCCGACTCACCAGGCTCAAGAGCCAGCAATTTCATAAAATCCCGGGCATACGGAGCAGTCTCCAGTGGACGAAAATGCCGAGCCCGCTTATCCCATTCAAAAGAATCATCAGCCCGATGCCGAGCGGCCTGCAGACGCATCCATTCGCCATTCCAATCCGCAGAAAGCAGCTCAGAACGAGTATC
>CATZIG010000213.1 GCA_958419975.1 uncultured Collinsella sp. | reverse complement strand
GTACCGCAGGGGATACCAGCAGCCATGAGGGCCATCGGGGACTTACCGTTGACCTCCTTCTCGGGGGTAACGACCGTCACGTCACAGGCGTACTTGCCCATGGTGGAGGCGAACAGACCAGCCGGACGCATGTGCAGACCCTGAGGATTAACGAGGGTAGCCTTCTCAGAAACCATAGTTGACTCCTTTTTTGTGTTTAACCCCTGTCATGCATGTGGCAGGAGTCAGATTCACGACGTTGTTTATATTAACTCACATCAAACGGTTTTTCATTATGTTTCAGACGAATTATTGGACAGATGTGTTTGTCGTCCGCTTGCTCGCCCACAGGGGCCCGTGCGTGGCCTGTGAGATTTCCTGCTCTACAGTCCTGCTCGCACGAAGAGCACATTAAGTGCTCTTCGGCTCGTGCGGAACTCGCGATAAATCTCACAGGCCGCGCGCGGGCCCCTGTGGGCGAGCAAGCTGCGGAAACCCAGTCGGTCCAAAGTAATGTCGGCTGAAAGGAATTCTGGCTGATGAACTGTTCGCGACAAAGAATCGATAGGTAGCCCCCCTATGCCGTTTTATAAGTTGCGGTGAAATAGGGACTGAATCTGGGGTTGAATCGTTTAAACAGCCCCTATTTCACCGCAACTTATGGGAGGGATAGAAAAAAGGCGGGGGCTCATGGTGGAGTCCTCGCCTTTTGTACAGAGGGCGATGTTATTCGCGTACCGCGGAATTAGACCAGGCGGGCGTTGATCGTCTTGGCGATCTCGGCGGCGTCGGTGGAACCCTTGACGGTGGCACGGAAGTCCTCGTCCATGAGCGCCTCAGCGACCTTGGACAGGATCTTGAGGTGCGTAGTGCCGGCCTGAGCACCGGGGATGAGCAGAGCGATGGCCACGTTGACGGGAGCGCCGTCCATGGTGTCCCAACCGGTCACGCCGGACTCGTCCTTGACGACGATAACGGCAGCCTCGGTAATGGCGTCGGACTTGGCATGCGGGATGGCGAAGCCCTCCATCATGCCCGTGGTGCCCTCGGCCTCGCGGGCCAGGAAGGCATTCATCACGGCGTCGGCGTCGCTGGCGATACCGGCCTTGACAGCCTGGTTGGAAACGAAGCTCAGAGCCTCGTCACGAGAAGCGAAGTCCTCGGCGACAAAGACATTCTCGACCTTCACGAAGTCGGCACCCTCGGCCTTGGGAGCCTCGACGGCAGCGGCCTTGGGGGCCTCAACGGGCTTGGCTGCAGGAGCGGCCTTCTGATTCTTCTCGAAGTCGTACTTCTTGAAGGCCACGAACAGGATGCCACCGACCACAGCGCCGATGAGGATCGCGAGGACCCACAGCGGACCGTTCTCGACAACGGGCAGGACCAGGAAGCCACCGTGAGGCGCCGGATCGTGAACGTTGAACATAATGGTCAGGATCGAAGCGATAGAGGAACCGAGCATCATGATGGGCATGACGGGCCAGATGTTCTTGGTCATGAACGGAATGGCGCCCTCGGTGATGTGGGTGCAACCAAGGATGAGGTTGACGATACCGGCGTCGTGATCCTCCTGGCTGAAGTACTTCTTGCCGACAACGACGGCGAAGGTGGTGATCAGCGGCGGAACGATGCAGGCGGCGGAGACGGCAGCCATGAAGTTGGTACCGAAGTTGTAGGTATCGGTGCCAACGCCAGCAGCCAGTGCCTCGGTAAGCATAGCGGTACCGGTGACGTAAGCAGCCTTATTGACCGGGCCACCCATGTCAAAGGCGCACATGCAGCCGATGGCAAGACCCAGGACAACGGCGCCAGAGGCGGACAGGCCCTTGAGGAAGTCCATCATGGCGGTGTTGATGGCAGCCATGGGGCCGGAGATGCCGAGCATGACCAAACCGACGATGGCGGTAGAGAACAGCGGGTACAGGAAGATAGCCTTGAGGCCGTCCAGGTTCTTGGGCAGACCGGCAAAGACCTTCTCGAGCAGCAGGATGACATAACCGGCGAGGAAGCCGCCGACGATGCCGCCCAGGAAGCCGAAGCCCACGCCGGCGCCGCCGGCGTCGATCATGCCGGTCTCGGCGTTAACAGGCAGGCCCTGGATGGCGATCATACCGGCAACAAAGCCGGGGACGAGCGCCGGGCGCTTGCCGATGGATTCGGCGATGTAGGCGGAAAGCACCGGAACCATGAGGTTCATGGCGATGCCGCCGATGATCTTGAGCATCGCAGCAAAGCTGTTGTAGTCAGACGCCGTCGAATCAAAGGACGTAATGCCCCACAGGAACGAAACGGCGGTCAGGACACCACCGGCAACGACGAAGACCAGCATGTGGCTGACGCCGTTCATGAGGTGCTTGTAGATGATGTGGCCGATGGACTCCTTCTCCTCGACCTCGTCCTCGACATCGGCAGCAGCCGCAACCGTGTCGTCACCCTTGGCGGCGAGCGCGCGGTCAATCAGCTTACCGGCGGCCTCAACGGACAGGGCCTTGGAAACACCAACGGAAACCATGGGCTTGCCGGCGAAACGCTCGGCCTGGACATCCTTATCGGCTGCGACGACGACGGCCTTGGCACCAGCGATCTCACTCTTGGTGAGCTCGTTCTCGACACCGACCTGGCCATGAGTCTCGACCTTAATGGTCAGACCGCGCTCGGCAGCTGCCTTCTCCAGCGCCTCCTTAGCCATGAAGGTGTGCGCAATGCCGGTCGGGCAACCGGTGGCGGCGATGATGTCAAACTTAGCCATGTATCCCTCCTTCTTGAGTACAGCGCCCGCGGGCGCTCCCCTACACGCGCTTCGATGCGCGTTTTTCCACAACTGAAAGATACCAACCTACCGTCCGCGTGAGAAGAGACAAGGTGCAATTCTCCGGTGAAAGGTTCTTTCATAACCGTAAACGGTAAGTGAAAGTTTACCATCAACACTTGAAACGGCAAGGTGTATCTTGTAATTGAAAATGCCCGTATACTATGGCATTGCGAATCAAATTAGATTTTCATGCCAACCAGGAGCCATCCATGACCGATAGTAGCAAGAGCGCACTTTCCCTCATTAGCACCCATCAGGGATACAGCGAATCCGAGCAGCGCATTGTCGACTATATATTGGAGCACCAGTCCGAGGCTCCACGCCTCACGGCGGCTCAGCTCTCACGCGCCGCCACCACGTCCGAAGCGACCGTTTCGCGCTTCTGCCGCAAGCTGGGCTTTGGTAGCTTCCGCAGCTTTCAGTTTTCG
>CATZIG010000212.1 GCA_958419975.1 uncultured Collinsella sp. | reverse complement strand
CTTTCCCAGAGGACCCCCTTTGGGAAAGCGCGACCCGTTCTGGACCCAGATTCCGGGACGCACTTTCCGCGACGCCCGGTCACCCTATATACCCTCACAATCTCGGCGCATAAAAAACGAGGGAAGGCACACGTCCTTCCCTCGTTGCAAGCAATATGTAGCCGCTTGCCTACATCAGGCGCAGGCTGACGTCCTTGAGCTGGGCGCCGGAAACGGCACTCGGAGCACCCGACATAAGGTCGGAGCCACTGGCCGTCTTGGGGAACGCCATGACGTCGCGGATGGAGTCGGAACCGGTGAGCAGCATGCACACGCGGTCCAGACCCAGAGCGAAACCGCCCATCGGGGGCGCACCAAACTTGAGGGCCTCCATGAGGAAGCCAAACTGAGACTCGGCGCGCTCCTCGGTAAAGCCCAGGAGCTTGAGCATGGACATCTGCATCTCGGCGTTGTGGATACGCATACCGCCGCCGCCGGCCTCAAAGCCGTCCATGACAAAGTCGTAGGTGCACGAACCGGCTGCCAGCGGATCGGCCTCGATCTTGGCGATGTCGGTCTCGGTCGGCAGGGTAAAGGGCTGATGCTCGGCAGCATAGGCCTTGCGATCCTCGTCCCAATGGAACAGCGGGAAGTTGACGACCCACAGGAAGTCGTGACCCTCGCGCTTGATCTCGAGCGCATTGGCCATGTGCGAACGCATACCGCCCAGGATCTCATCAGAAAGCAGGCGCGGGCCGGCGGCGAACATCACAAGGTCGCCGGGCTCGACGTCCATGCGCTCGCGCAGAGCCGCCATCTCCTCGTCCGAGAAGAACTTGACGATGGGGCTGTTGATGGAACCGTCCTCGCGGAAGGCGATCCAGGCCAGGCCCTTGGCGCCAAACGTGGAGGCCACGCCGGCGAGCTTATCGATCTTGGCACGCGCCCAGGCACCGGCGCCCTTGGCGTTGATGGCCTTGACGACAGAGCCCTCCTCGTTCGCAGCGGTCGCGAAGACCTTGAACTTGGAGTTGGCAAAGATGTCGGTCAGGTCGACCAGGTGCATGCCGTAGCGGGTATCGGGCTTGTCGGAGCCATAGGTGTCCATGGCCTCCCAGTAGTTCATGCGACGCAGCGGCGTGGGCATCTCGACACCCATGCGACCGAAGGCATCGGCAAGAACCTCCTCGAGTGCGCTCATGACATCGTTCTGGTCCACGAAGGACATCTCGATATCGACCTGGGTGAACTCGGGCTGACGGTCGGCGCGCAGGTCCTCGTCGCGGAAGCACTTGGCAACCTGGTAGTAGCGCTCGACGCCACCGACCATGAGCAGCTGCTTCAGAAGCTGCGGGGACTGCGGCAGGGCGTAGAAGTTGCCCGGCTGGATGCGGCTGGGGACGATGAAGTCGCGGGCGCCCTCGGGCGTAGACTTGAACAGGGAGGGCGTCTCGACCTCCATGAACTCACGGTTGTGCAGCGCCTCGCGAATGGCAAAGGTGAAGTCGGAGCGCAGCTTGAGGTTGGCCATCATCTCGGGACGGCGGAGGTCCAGATAGCGATAGCGCAGGCGAGTGTCCTCGCTGGTCTCGATGCCGTCCTCGATCTGGAACGGCGGGGTGACGGACGTGTTGAGCACCTCGGCGTGGTCGGTCAGGACCTCGATCTCGCCGGTCGCGAGCTTGGTGTTGGTGGTCTCCTCGCCACGGGCGCGCACGACGCCGTGAATCTTGATGGGCCACTCGGGACGCATGGTCTCGGCGATCTTAAAGGCATCGCCATCGGAGTGCTCGGGGTCGAAGGTGAGCTGCGTAATGCCCTCGCGGTCGCGAAGGTCGCAGAAGATAAGGCCGCCGTGGTCGCGGCGACGGCTCACCCAACCGGTGAGGGTGACCTCTTCGCCCACGTTCTCGAAGCGAAGCTCGCCGCAGGTACGGGTGTGCATGGAATGCTCATCGATGGGACGGGTCTGGCTCATACCAGTGATCCTCCTTTATGGATCTGTGCCGCCCCGTGTCGTTCCGGGCGGCGTCGTACAGATTTGCCCAGCCTGCGTAAACCGCGCAGCCGGACATGGCGTTCTATCTTATCGCACCTGTGTCGATGTACCGCGAAAAAGTAACTCTTGCCCAAAGACTTGACGGAGACGAAACAATTGACGCGGCCTGGCCGTCGCCCAGGCGCGCCGCGTGCGACAATGTGCCCCAATACAACTGCACTCGGAAAGGCCCGCCATGACTGCACGCCTCATCGTTATGGATATCGACTCCACGCTCATCAACCAGGAAGTCATCGACCTGTTGGGCGAGGAAGCCGGCGTGGGAGAGCAAGTTGCACAGATCACCGAACGCGCCATGCGCGGCGAGCTTGACTTTAAGCAGGCGCTCGAGGAGCGCGTGGGGCTGCTTGCCGGCTTGGATGAGAGCGTGTTCGAGCGCACCTTTGAGCGCGTGACGTTTACTCCCGGCGCGCTGGAGCTTGTGCGCTCGGCGCACAGCAAGGGCTGGAAGGTCGGCGTGGTGAGCGGCGGCTTCCACGAGGTCGCCGACAAGATCGTGGCCGCCGCGGGCATCGATTTTTGCCTGGCCAACCGTCTGGAAGTCGTGGACGGCAAGCTCACGGGTAAGCTGGCGGCAGACATTGTGACCAAGGAATCCAAGCTCATTCAGCTGCTAGATTGGGCAGTTGAGTGCGGTGTCGACATGGCCCACACCGTCGCGATCGGCGACGGCGCCAACGACATCCCCATGATTCAGGCCGCGGGCACGGGCATCGCGTTTTGCGCCAAGCCCAAGACGCGCGAAGCCGCCCCGTTTGCCATCGACGAGCGCAACCTGATACTCGCCATGGATATCATCCTGCGCGACTAGTCGATCCTTCTAACAATAGAATCAGTCTGTCCTATAGTTTCCGAACAATTTTGTCTTAGTGTTCGGAAACATACCCTTTGAGTGCTAGACTTTGCGCCGTCGAAGGGAACATATATGGATAAGCGAGATCTTGAGCAATTGCTGAGCGATGTTGCCGACGGAGTAGTCACCCCGGCAGTCGCCCTCACGCGCCTCCAGACGGCGCCAACCGCCGATCTGGGTTTTGCGCAGCTCGATCTTTCGCGCGGGGTGCGTCAGGGAGCCGGCGAGGTTGTCTACGGCGCCGGTAAAACCGCCGAGCAAATTGCCGCCATTATCGAAGCGCTGCGCGATGCCGGTCAGGAGCGCATCCTGGTCACGCGCCTGGACAGCGAAAAAGCAGCC
>CATZIG010000211.1 GCA_958419975.1 uncultured Collinsella sp. | reverse complement strand
CAATAACTTTAGTTACAACTTTATCGAGAAAATAACGGTCATGGCTCACAATGAGCAGGGCTCCATCAAATGCCTTGAGTTGTCCGACGAGAAGACTGATGCCGTCTTGGTCGAGGTGGCTCGTAGGCTCATCAGCAAAGATCGCGCTTGCCTGCTGGGAGAGCGCAGAGGCAATCTTGGCGCGTGTCTCCTCTCCGCCGCTCATCGTCTCCTGCGCCACTCCGGCGACGTTGAGACGGGAGAGCATCTCACCACTGCCGTGAGACGCATCAAGGTCGAGTTCATCGAGTTGGCCGATGAGGGCAATGCTGCCGAAACGCCTGACGTCGGCGTCCGCAATGGTAAGATTGCCGCTCAGAATTTTAAGCAGGCTGGTTTTGCCTGCGCCATTGTCTCCCACCAAGCCGATGCGATCGTAGGAGTAGATTTCCAACTCTTCGATATCTAGGATATCGCGGCCGGCATATTCCAAAAAGATGTCTTTAGCTTTGACTATGAGTTCCATAGGTTGAACCGCCTTTTGTGTATTAGCGTTTTACTGGAAGCGCAGCCATGCCAAAAAAGATTGCTCACGTCGATTTTTCGCCTTTGCCCAATTGCCGGCGCGAGCGTTTTGGCCTTGCGCAAGCCGGCAAATCCGAAAATGATAGTTGGCGACGAATAAGGAGCGCGATGTGGGATGTCAGTGCAATACCTCGTCGTCGCAAGGGCTTGAAGGCTGACGCTTGAACCGATGGCTGCTGCCTCTTTTTTTCGAATACTTGGGCTATTGAATCTGCCCGGTATCTCTTTTCCCCACGTTTCGGACGCTCGGAGCAAGCAGCATAGCCATCGCAAGCAGTACCATGGTCGCTCCAGAGCCGACGAACCATAACGGAGCTCCAAGCAGATCCGCAAAAACGGAGGGGGCTGCGAGGCCCATGGGCATGGCCCAAGCCATGATGGTTCCGTAGAGGCCGAAAACGCGGCCTAGGTACTCAGGAGGTATCTGCTCCTGCATAAGGGCAGTCTGGGTTCCCGCGTACAACGGGGAGCATGCGCCCATAAGAAAGCTCACCGGCAGGAAAGCAGCGAACAATGACGGGCCGAGCGATCCGGATACGATTGCGGCAATGCCGAAGCCGGCAATCGCGGCGACCATGGTGAACGACCTATTGCGGAACCCTCCCGTAACCGCCAAGATACCGGACCCAGCCAGCATGCCTGCAGAAAAAAGGATTTCCACCAAAGCGGCATCCCCCGTGCTACCGCCAAAATGCCCCAAGGTCATTATTGGGAACAATGCCGCGAGCGGAGAGAACGCGAAGGCGAAGACGAACCCGCACCAAAGAAGGGCGAACAGCCCCCTGTACCCCCTAATCAGCTTGTAGCCGTCCGAAATCTCAGAGAAGAGCTCTCGAACCTTATTGGAAAAGGACAAGCTGCGGTCGGCTTCGTCGAGGCTCCCTGCGTCTATCTGTGCGGCGAGGATGGCTAAAGAAGCGAAAAGCGCTCCCAGCACGTCGAGGACAATCATAGCGGTAATACCCGCCACGGGATAAATCACTGCTGCAAGCGCGGCGCCAAGAATGTATCCGCCGGACTGAATCGCCTGAGTCACCCCCGATAGGCGAACGAGATGCTCCGGTGGGGCGAGATGGGGCGTGAGAGATTGGGAGGCTGGCGTGTAGAACGAAGTACCAACTGCACGGAGAAACAGGGTGATGAGAATTAGCCATGCAGGTAAGCTGCCGGCCAACGAGGCAATCGCCAAGGCGGCACCCACCGCGGCAATGAAGAGGTCGGCGCCGATGAGGACACGTTTCAAAGGCAGTCTGTCGACAACGGCGCCCGCAAGGATTCCGAACAAAGCAATCGGCAGAAAGCCTGCTAACGATGCCAGGGAGAGGAGGGAAGATGATTCTGTCGTGAGGGCGATATGCCAAATAAGACCCATTTGGAGAATCGAACTCGTCAATGTCGAAACGAGCTCGCCGCCCCATACGAAACAAAGCTTGAATTGCCATGAATGGCACAGCAGAGCAGACCTGCCCCGAGAGGTTTCAAATATCATGGTTATGTCCAATCGTGAAATGGCGTGCAGAAAAACAGCGCGACGCCACAACAGCGCCGCTTTCTAGGCGCTCATCCACGTGCGGAAAAGACCAACCACGACACCCCTCCTTTGTTAATTCGGTCTGGCAGATCATGTAATATTAACGAGGCTTGAGTTTGCCTGTCAAGAATCGACCATCGGAAAGGGCAATCCTCTCTGGCCATTCGATTCCTTTTGTATCTTTGGTTGCATAGGTGACCCGCCAGGGCTATTACGCGTGGAAGAGGCGCCTGCCGAGCTGGCCGATGAGGCGCTGAAGATGGCCCTGGTCAGGCGAAACGATCCCAAGGGATGCGTACATCATTCGGATAGTAAGAATGTTGCCAGCAGGTTTTGCGGCAACCGCAAAGGAGCCGTATCCTGCAGCTGGAATCACGTTGCAGCATCCTGACCCGCATTCCGATTGGCGGACGGCCCGCTTCGGCATCCTGACCAGCACAGCGATCGAGCCTTGTCATTCCTTGGATATGCCGGTTGCTCGGGGCGGTCCCGACGGAGGCCCTCGCCTCCCCGGTCCGTGACCCAAGAAGGGCAAGCATGCTGATCTGCATGGCTGGTTCCTCCTTTATGTAGACGACCATGCAAAGAAGGGACAACCGAGGAGGCAGGTTACTGATGCGGGCTCCCGCACGCCCATGACTACCCGACGGGCTGTTTTTCATCTCCGATGCCCGCATTGCAGCATGAACGAATGTGCCTCGACATCTCTGCTGGCATGGTACGACTGGGATCGCACCTCGACGCATCCTTGCGCATACTGCCTTCCAAGTTTCGAAACCGGGAAGGAAAGTGTATGTGAGCGACGATATCGGCGCCGATTCGACGCTCGAGAGGGAGATTGCGCCGATTCTATCCATCGGGGATGCATTCCCGAAGATTCTCATCACTCGCACGAGGCATGAGCCCCATACCCGGGAGGGCGTGCTCGTGCTGAATTTCGCGAGGTGGCTGCTTGGCGGGTAGGGTTCTGAACGTCGCATTGGGATATCGCGCGACAGGGCACGCAGGGCTGTTTGTGCCCGCACGGGAAACGCCGTCGCCATGCGGGCGGCCTGTCGTGTCCGATTAGCCTTTTGCTAAACAGGCTTACGCCAACTCATGGGCAAGCCACCTGAGACTATTCACTTTGCTTATCGTTGACAAAGACCTGTGGCCT
>CATZIG010000210.1 GCA_958419975.1 uncultured Collinsella sp. | reverse complement strand
ATGCGGCGGAGGTTGTCGCTGCATCCGATATCGTGGTTGCTGCGGTCAAGCCGTACATGATCGAGAAGGTCTTCGCTCCGCTCAAGGACGCTCTAGCCGACAAGGTTGTCCTTTCGGTCGCCTGGACTTGGGATAGCGCCAAGTGGGAGCAGGTCCTGCCGGGTGTCGCGCATATCTCGACGGTGCCCAACACGCCGGTTTCGGTGGGCGAGGGCGTCATCGCCTGCGAGAAGTCCTCTACGCTCAACGGCGAGCAGCGTGCCGTGGTGCTCGACCTGCTCGGTAAGCTTGGCACTGTCGTCGAGCTCGACACGAGCCTGCTGTTTGTGGGCGGCACGGTGGGCGGTTGCGCACCGGCATTTGTCGCCATGGCGATCGAGGCCCTGGGCGACGCGGCCGTCAAGCACGGTATCCCGCGCGCCGATGCCTATCGCATTGTGAGCCAGATGGTGCTGGGCACGGCAAAGCTGCAGCTTGCAACGGGGCAGCATCCTGCGGCGATGAAGGATGCCGTATGCTCGCCCGGTGGTGCCACCATCAAGGGCGTCGTCGCGCTCGAGGACGCCGGCATGCGCAGCGCCCTGGTCAAGGCCATCGACGCCACCCTCCAGTAAAACCCGCCATTTAGGGACAGGTTTATTTTGGCAGGTTTTTCCTGCGGTTTTGTTGCATGTACGAAAAGCGCCCCGCAACTGGCTCAATTCCAGTTGCGGGGCGCTTGCGTTTGCCCAGATAAAACCGACCAAAATAAGCCTGTCTCTTTTTGGCAGGCTAGTCCCAGAAGCCGTCTTCTTCGTCCTCGGACTTGGGGCCACGGTCGACATACATCTTATGGGTGCGCTTCTCCATTACAAAGGCAAGAATCGCAAACAGTAGGATGCCGCCGGCGAAAAGGATGGCAAAACCGGTGCGGGTGCCAAACAAAAAGGAAAAAACTGCGTCCATTGGGTGCCTTCTTGCGTAGTTGGGTTGGGTCGTAAACGCTCATAAGTATATACTTGCCCATACATGTACAAGGTTGCAACCTAAATGGAATGTATATCGCCGGAGGATCTAATGCTTGATATCAAGTTTGTTCGCGAGAACCCCGATGCCATCGATACCGCCATGGCAAATCGCCAGACGTCTTGGGATCGCGAGAAGTTCTTTGAACTCGACGACGAGCGCCGTGCCGTCATCACCGAGGTCGAGGAGCTCCAGGCCACGCGTAACGCCGAGTCCAAGAAGATTGGCGCCCTGATGAAGGAGGGCAAGAAGGACGAGGCCGAGGCCGCCAAGGAGGCCGTGCGCGCCGTCAACGAGAAGATTGACGGTCTGGCCGAGCGCCGCACCGCTCTCGAGCAGGAGCAGTACGGCTTCATGGCTCACCTGCCCAACATTCCGTGCGATGCCACCCCGTACGGTAAGGACGAGGACGAGAACATCGAGCGTCGCCGCTGGGGCACCCCGCGCGAGTTCGACTTCGACTTTAAGCCGCACTGGGATCTGGGCACCGATCTGGACATCCTCGACTTCGAGCGTGGCAACAAGCTCTCCGGCAGCCGCTTTACCGTTCTCGGTGGCGCCGGCGCCCGCCTGGAGCGCGCCCTCATCAACTTCTTCCTCGATACGCACACCAGCCGTGGTTTTAAGGAGTGGTGGCCGCCCATCGTCGTCAAGCGTCAGACCATGTTCGGCACGGGCCAGCTGCCCAAGTTCGAGGACGACGCCTACCACGTCTCGGGTGACAACTTCCTGATCCCCACCGCCGAGGTCGTGCTCACCAACCTGCACGCCGGCGAGGTCCTCGACGCCGACACCCTGCCGCGCCGCTACACCGCCTTCACCCCCTGCTTCCGCGAGGAGGCCGGTTCCGCCGGTCGCGACACCCGCGGCATCATCCGTCAGCACGAGTTCGACAAGGTCGAGATGGTCAAGTTCGCTAAGCCGGAGGAGTCCGACGAGGAGCTCGAGAGCATGACCGCCGAGGCCGAGTACCTGCTGCAGCAGCTGGGCCTTCCGTATCGCGTGATTAGCCTGTGCACCGGCGACTTGGGCTTCTCTGCCCGTCAGACCTACGACGTCGAGGTCTGGCTGCCGAGCTACAACGCCTACAAGGAGATCAGCTCCTGCTCCAACTGCGGTGACTTCCAGGCTCGCCGCGCCAACATCAAGTATCGCGACCCCGAGAACTTCAAGGGTTCGCGCTACCTGCACACTCTCAACGGTTCCGGCCTGCCGGCCGGCCGCACCATGGCCGCCATTCTGGAGAACTACCAGAACGCCGACGGCACCATCACGATCCCCGAGGTCCTGCGTCCTTACATGGGCGGTCTCGAGAAGATCGAGCCGGTCGCGTAAGTTGGCTGCATAGGGGATATGCAAGGGCGCTCCTTCGGGGGCGCCCTATTTCGTGCGCAGGTCCATACCATGCCGTGCGGACAGCTCAATAGAAAACACACGAACAACTGTTCTGTATACAGCCATCTACCTGCTATGCTTTTGCTAAATAAGAGCGAGAGAAAGGGGACGCGATGGAGTTGTTTGATGATCGGGTGGTTTTGTTTGAGAGCGACGAGGGCGGGGAGTACCTGCTTGTAACGTGTGAGCCGTCTGGCATGGGTGGCCTGGTGGTTCGGCAGGCGAGCGAGGGCCCGTTGACCCAATGGTGCTTTGAGGAGTCGCCGCATGTGGTCGAGACCTTTGTGACGCACGAGGGGCTTGTGGCGCTGGAGCACTTCTATGGAGTTGGGACTTCCAACCAGGTCGCGCGCATGCTGAGCATCTCGTTTGCCGATTATGACTGTGCCCAGCGGGTGAGATCGCTCCTGAGGGAACTTGATGCTAAGTTTGACGTGATCGAAAAGCCAATCGATCGTACGGGGAACGTCGGTATGTGCGGAGCAGCATGACAAAACTGCGTTTCACAAAAAAGTTTGAGATTGTGCTTGACTCCAATAAGCTAAAGTGGTTTTATATGTCTTGCGCTGCGGCGTTACCTCAGCTGGATAGAGGGTCTGACTACGAATCAGAACGTCATAGGTTCGAATCCTATACGCCGCACCAATTGATTTTAAAGCTCCCGGCAACGGGGGCTTTTCTTATATCGCGATGCGTCGAAGATCGCATCAGGTGGTCAAAATGAGTAAAAATCAAATTTGATAACTTTTTTCGAAAAATGCTTGACCTTTATTCAGTCGATGTGCATAATAATCAACAAGTCGCGGCGTTACCTCAGCTGGATAGAGGGTCTGACTACGAATCAGAACGTCATAGGT
>CATZIG010000209.1 GCA_958419975.1 uncultured Collinsella sp. | reverse complement strand
ATATTGCCAACCTGATGCACGCGCTCGCCGCGATACAGCACATCCATACGATTGGAAAGCGTACGCGATAGGCCATCGGCATAACCGATCGGCAGCGTGCAGATCTGAACGCGCGTACGCGGTACGCGGTAGGTAAAACCGTAGCCCACGCCCTCACCCATCGCAGGGTGCGCCACGCGCGTCACACGCGCATGGACGCTCATAACGGGATCAAGCTGCATCACGCGGCCACTCAGCTCGCACGGCTGCATGCCATACAAGCCAACGCCGGCGCGGATCATATCAAAATGCATCGAGGGGTCGAGCATCGAGGACGGCGTGTTGGCGCAGTGCACGATACCGCACTCAAAACCCGCATCCATAATGGCCTGAACGGCCTCGGTAAAGCGCTGGCACTGCAGCTTGTAGTCCCAGCCCGAAGGTTCATCGGCCGTGGCGAAGTGCGTAAATACGCCGTCGCACTGAATACCGCGATGAAAATTTATACCGCGGACAAAGTCGACAACCTGCGTGTAGTGAACGCCGATACGATTCATGCCCGTCTCGATGGCGAGATGATACTTGCCCACTTTGCCCGCCGCGACGGCACATTCGCCATACGCAAGAGCAAAGTCAGACGTATAGACCGAGGGCATGATATCAAACTCGAGCAACGTCGGAATGGCCTCGATAGGCGGCTCGCTTAGGATGAGGATGGGTTTCGTAATCCCGCCCTGTCGGAGCTCAACGCCCTCGTTAACCGTCGCCACGGCAAACATGTCGGCACCGGCCGAATACATGATCTTGGCGCACTCAACAGCTCCATGACCATAAGCATCGGCCTTGACCACGCAGCACAGGCGCTGACGTGGATTCAGCAAGTTCTTATAGGCCCTCGTGTTGCGACGGAGCGCCCCGCGGTCGATCTCGACCCAGGACCAGCGCGTCAAATCGGCTTTATTCATGATTAGTCATCCGACCCTTCGTCCATGATTCCCAGATCTTCGAGCGCATCCTTTGCCGCCAGTTCCATGGCAGGACCGATCAAGTCAATAAGATCGGTCGCGATGACGCTCTTCTCACCATACTCCGTCGCCGCGGCAAAACCGGCGTAGCTGTGAAGTGCGACGGCGTACGAATACAGCAACTCCCAACGATCCATCTCGTCGCGCATGGTGGCAAGCGTGCCGGCCAAAATACCCGCGAGAACATCACCCGAACCGGCAGTTGCCAGAGAAGCCGGACCCGAGAGCGGCAGCAGCACACGCTCAACGCCACAGATAGCCGTCGTCGGCCCCTTGGCAATGACCACCAGATTGTCGGAGCCTGCAGCCCAGACAACCTTCTGCGCGGCCGCAATCGCGGTACCAAGGACGTTCACCTCGTCACCGGCAACCAGACGCGAAAGCTCACGATAGTGCGGCGTCATAACCAACGGCTGCTCGCGACGATACATCTCGGGATTACTATCAATACCGTCAATGGCAATCTTAGCAAGGCAGTTGAGTGCATCGGCGTCCAAAATAAGCGGTACATCAAGCTCGAGCAAGCCCGAAACCACCTGCATAGCGCCGGCAGATGTCGTCATACCGGGACCGCACAGTACACAGCTGTACTTCTTTGCAATCTCGCACACCGTCATGCGCGCAGCGGCGCCAAAGGAGCCGCGGGAATCAGACGGAATAGCAAAGACGGGAATCGAAGGAAGTGCCATGCGAATAAGATTGGCGCAGGCGTCAGGAGCCGCGACTGCCACGTAACCAGCACCCGCGCGAGCTGCAGACTTGGCCGCCATAATGGCAGCACCAGGATATTGCGCAGATCCGGCGACAATAAGCACAGAGCCACGGGAATACTTATCGATATTCGTAGGTAGTGGAGCAAAGTAATCAACTAAGTCACCGGGCTCGACAATCTCGGCGGCGTGGTCGACATCATCGATGACCTCGTCAAGACGGTCGTAAAGATTGCCGCAGATCAAATCGCCAGCATACTCAGGGCCATCAGCGCTATACAGACCAATCTTGGGCGCAATCATCGTCACCGTATGCTCGGCACGAATGCAGTCGTCATCAACAACGCCCGTCTCGGAATTCAGGCCCGAGGGGACATCAATGGATACGACACAATCGGCGCATTCATTGACCGTAGGAATCCAGATGGAGAACGGCGCACGCAGATTCCCGTGGAAACCGGTACCAAAAATGGCATCGACAACAACATCGGCCTTATCGATCAAAACCTCGAGTTCGTCACGCGAGGGGCCGACGCAAACGTGCACATCGCGGCCGGCAGTACGACGAGCAACATGACGTGCCAGAGCAGCAGGAATCTCATCCGGCTCAACCGGAGAAACGATATCGACGTCCACACCCTTATGGCTCAGAATATCGGCGGCAACCCAACCGTCGCCGCCATTATTACCAAAACCGACCAGAACGAGAACCCGATCGGGATTGAGCTTCAAGACCTCGTTGGCGGCAAACTCACCCGCTAGCTCCATAAGCTCGGCCTTCGAAGTCCCTTCGCGTTCGATGATGTCCTCGAGACGAACGACTTCTTCGGTACTCAAAACCGGTTTCATCTATGCTCCTAGCGTATCTTGCGAAGCATCGCCCAGGTGCTCCGTCAATGCTGAATTCTGCAGCTGCTCAAGCTCATCTAAAACAGAGCGAGCCTCTTTAAATGTCTGCGCTACGCGTTCCTTGGTGCTCACCTTTTCTTCCTTAGGCTTAGGTCGAGCATCTTCGGTAATCGCGATGGCATTCGCAACGGCTAAGTCTCCTGTAAGCGTAATGGAAAGAGCGACCTCAACAACACCCAGCTCTTGAGCGATCTCGAGTGCACGGCCCGAAAGCAGCGCCTTCGGTTTGCCGAGTTTATCACGCGTTACCGAAACATCCTTGCGACCCACGCCTTGACTAAAACCCGTGCCAAGAGCTTTAAGCACCGCCTCGCGCGAAGCAAAGCGGCTCGCATAGTGAGCAGCGGGACGCGATGATGCATCGCAATAAGCACGCTCTTCTTCGGTAAACACACGCCGAGCAAACGACGGCGTCTTTTCAAGAATTGATTTCATGCGGGAAATCTCGACGATATCAACGCCGATACCAGCTTCAGCCATGTTCACCTCCATATCGCACAGACTAAGTTATTGTAGCCCGTTCACAGAAGATGCGACAAACGAGGGTTATAAAACACAGCTACTATGTGAGACACAATCCCGCAAACGCAAAAAGGGGGAGGCCGCGAGGCCTCCCCCTTCTCAGTTCAAGCGTACGG
>CATZIG010000208.1 GCA_958419975.1 uncultured Collinsella sp. | reverse complement strand
AACCCCGAGAACATCATCGATGCCGCGGTAAAGCGCCAGAAGGACCGCGCGAGCGGCCAGACGTCGTTCTTCGATATGTTTGGCGACGTTGAGGGCTCGGGCTTTGAGGTGAGCGTGCCCGATCCGGATGGCCAGGAGTGGGATCGCCACCTTAAGCTGAGCCAGGAGAAAGAGGTTCTGGGCATCTACGTCTCGGACCACCCGCTGCGTCCGTTTGAGTATGCACTAGCCAAGGCGCGCGACTTTTCGTTCTCGCAGATCGACACCGGCTACGAGGTGCAAAACCCCACGGGCGGCACCATCAACCAGGAGATTCCCGAGGGCAAGGCGCTGTGGTGGGCCGGCATGGTCTCGAGCGTGTCCAAGCGCGTGACCAAAAACGGCGACCCCATGGGCATCGTGCAGCTCGAAGACATGGAAGGCGAGGCCACGGTCGTGGTGTTCCCCAAGACCTACAAGGAGGCCGAGGGGTATCTGTACGGCGAGGTCGATCCCGAGACCGGCGCGCAGCTGTCCGACGCGTTTGTGCGCATTAAGGGCAAGCTCGAGCGCTCGGACCGCGGCGACCAGATCATCGCGCAGGAGATTGTGCCGCTGGAACTTAGCGAGGAGAAAAACAAGCCCAAGGTCTTTGAGGTCATGGTGCCCAACAGCCGCTTTAGCCAGGGCAATATGGCGCGTCTTGCCACGGTGCTTACCGCCAACCCGGGCGGCGACCGCGTGGAGATCTTTATCGAGCAGGTGGACGGGCGCGTACTGCGTGCCGAGGTACCGGCCAAGGTCAACGCACGCTCGATTCCGCTGCTGGCAGAGGCAAAGGCCATCGTCGGCAACCAAGGCCGCGTGACGGTTATCTAAGCTACCCCGGGTGAGATTGGAGGAAGTGATGGCGCAGGGGACGTTTGTGCAGGTGCTTCGCAAAGAGGCGGCGTTGAGCGGCACCTTTATGAAGGGGCGTTCGCTCATGCTCAACGGCGCCGTGCTGTCGATCGAGGACAGCGGCTCGCGCTTCTCCAAAAACGTGACGGTTGAGGGCTCGGTGCGCGGTTCGCGTGGCGACCTGTACAAGACGCACGTGGCGCTCGACATGGACGAGCGCGAGGTGATCGACTACGACTGCGATTGCCCCGCCGCCTATCGTTACCCCGGTATGTGCAAGCACGCTATTGCCACAGCTCTGGCGTATTTGGATGCCAGCGGCGCCGAGCCCGTCGAAGGTTTGCGCACGCCGGTCCGCACGTTTACGGCGCAGCCGAAACAGCCTGCGCGCACCGCGCCCAAAGCGCCGGCCGTCAATCCCAACTTTCCCTTTCCGGCGCCCGTTCCCACGAGTCCCAGCCTCATGGCAGCGCTCTCCGATCTTTCGGACGCGCGCATGGATGAGCTGGCGAGCATGCGCCGCAAGCTCGCCGGCAGTGTGGATCCCGATGCCCCCAAGGCGGTGTTGGAGCCCTCGCTGGTGCCGTACTACAATCCACTGTTTGCCGACCGCTTTAGCTGGGCGCTCGAGCTTCGCATTCGCTGTGGATCGGTCTCCTACGTGGTCAAGGACATCGACGGCATGGCCGATGCCTACGTGCGCGGTGGCACCTTCTCGTACGGCAAGAAGCTCACGTTTGTCCATACGCCCGAAGCCTTCGAAGACGTGTCGACAAAGCTGCTCAACCTTGTCGTGACGACAGTTGCTTATCTCGATGACATCACAAGCTCGCGTTCGGCGTCGTACGACTTTGCCCGCAGCGGTTTTGTCGCCGAGCGTCAGTTGCCGCTGTCCGAGCATAGCATCGTATATGTGCTGGACCTGTTGCGCGGTCAGACCATCTCTTTTGAGCCCGCCTGGTCGCGGGGGACGACGACGCATCGCACCTATGACGTGGCGGTTGAGATGCCTCCGGAAGGGGAGGACGAGGCGCTGTCTAAGCGCCCACCGCTCCTTGCCGCCAAAATCGCGCCGGCGGCTGGTGGCAGCTACGATCTACGCCTGCCGGCCGATGCATACTGCTTTGCTTCGGGCGACGTTGCCTATCTGGTCGACACCCGCCGTGCGCGCCGCGCCGATGTAGCGTTTGCCCAGCATGCGGCACCGTTCCTATCGCGCTTACTGCCCTGTCGCACGCCGATCCATATCGCTGTCGACCAGGTGGGGGAGTTCTGCCGTATGGCGCTGCCCATTTTGCGCGACTACACCGACCTTACCGCGCCCGCCGCGCTCGATACCGTGGCGCCCGAGCCAAGCTTTGCTATGGCGATCGGCGTCGACGATGGGCTTGTGACCTGCAAAATTACGGTTACCTACGGCGACTGGTCGGCAGATCTCTTTAGTCTGGGCGCTCCGGGCAGTCTCTTCGAAGAGCAACGCCCCGGCGTGCCGCCCCGCGACGAGGTGGCAGAGTTTCGTGTTATGGACACGGCGGCCCTGTACTTCGATTTCTACGAGGGCGGTCTGGCGTTTGAGGAGCGCGATGACGAGAGCTTGTTCTGCCTGCTGACCGAGGGCCTGTCCGCCCTGTCCGAGCTGGGTGAGGTCATGCTCAGCGACCGCCTGCGCCAGGTCTCGGTCCGCCCTGCGCCCAAACTTTCGGTGCGTGCAACCGTCAAGACCAATCTGCTCGATGTCGAGCTGGGCGCGAGCGGGCTTTCGGCCGCGGACCTTGCCATCTACCTCGACTCCTACAAGCGTCACCAGACGTTTGCGCGTCTCACGTCCGGCGACATCATTCGCCTGGACGAGGGCGCTCGAGCCGCGTTTGGCCTCGCCGAGGACCTGGGTGTCGATGCCGTCGACCTGCTCGACGGCGTGTCGCTTCCCGCATCGAGCACCCTGTTCGTCGATAGCATGCTCGCGCGCACGCCCGCGCTCGAGGCCGATCGCGACGCTGCGTTCCGCCGTACCGTCGAGCGTCTGGACACGCTCGGCAAGATGGACTTTACGGTGCCGGCATCGCTCAAGGCAACGATGCGCGGCTACCAGGTCGACGGATACCAGTGGCTCGGCTCGCTCGAACACCTGAGCCTTGGCGGCATCTTGGCCGACGACATGGGCCTGGGCAAAACGCTCCAGATGATCGCACATATCCTGGCCCGCGTGGAGGCGGGGGACACTAAACCCACGCTTGTGGTGTGTCCCGCGTCGCTTGTGTACAACTGGACCGCCGAGCTGGAGCGCTTTGCCCCGTCGCTCGATGTGTGCGCCATTGTGGGCGCCAAGGCGCAGCGTCGCGTGCAGATCGCCGGCGTGGCCGAGCATAATGTGGTTGTAACATCGTATGACCTCATGCGCCGCGATATCGACGAGTACGTCGAGCAGGACTTTGCCCGTGTGGTGCTCGATGAGGCCCAGTACAT
>CATZIG010000207.1 GCA_958419975.1 uncultured Collinsella sp. | reverse complement strand
ACGAGAACGGCACAGAATACGACCCCGAACGCTTAGGCATAAACCAAAGGCCCCTCAACATAAAAAGAGGCCCGAATCAACAACGAGCCCCTCCCATACAAAATATCAGCCAAACACCGCTTTGCAGCGACCTCAAGGCCACAACCAAGTGGCCCCAACCTACCAGTTGCAAACAACCACGTAAGCGAACTAGGAGCGGCCCGACGCTTTGCTCGCCGCAAGTTCCGCACGCAAAGGACAGCACTTAATGTGCTGTCCGTCTTGCGCAGGACTGTCCGCAGCGGAGAGCAAAGCATCGGGACGCGCCCCCAAGTTAGACCTACGAGAAGTCAGCAACCTGCGAGTTCAGCGCCGCCAGGATCTCCTTGAGCTCAGCTGCACGGTCCCTCTTCTTCTGCACCACCGCGGGCGCGGCCTTGGCCACAAAGCCCTCGTTGGCGAGCGTCTTCTCGCAACCGGCGAGCTCCTTCTGAGCCGCGGCGATCTCCTTCTCAAGACGCGCCTTCTCGGCCGAAAGGTCAACCTTGCCCTCGAGCACCACAAAGACCTCGACGCCGCTGTCGACCACGGCGATGCTCGCGGCCGGCTTCTCAACGTCGGTACCCATGACCAGCGAGGCGGTGTTGGCCAGCGGCTCGATGGTCGAGCGCAGGCTCTCGAGCTTCTCGATGTCCTCGGCACCGGCGCGCACGACCACGTCGAGCTCGGCCTTGGGGCTCAAGCGGTAACGCGAACGCGTGGCGCGGGCGGCGGAAACGACGGCGCGGCACAGCTCAAACGCGCGCTCGGCGTCCTCGTCAACATACTTAGCGTAGTCGGCGGGCTCGGGCCACTTGGCGATCATGAGCGCCTCGGCGCGGTTCACGTTGCCCTCGGCGTCCAGATCGAGCACACTCGCCGGCATGTTGTCCCAGATCTCCTCGGTGACAAACGGCATGAGCGGGTGCATCAGGCGAATGGAGGTGTCGAGCACAAAGATCAGGTTGCGCTGGGCCTGCAGACGGCCCTCGCCCTTCAGGCGGGCCTTGGTGACCTCGACGTACCAGTCGCAGACCTCGTTCCAGAAGAACTGCTGCACGCCGCGGGCCATGTCGCCAAAGGTGTAGTTCTCAATACCCTCGGTGACCATCTTGACGGCCTTTGCCAGGCGGCTGAACATCCAGGCGTCGGCCGGCGTCTCCACGACGGGCTCGCCGGGCGTGTAGCCCTCCATGTTCATGAGCAGGAAGCGGCTTGCGTTCCAGATCTTGGTCACAAACGACTTGGCCTGGTCGGTACGCGGGCTGTCGATAAGCTTCTTGGTCTTCTTATCGATGTTCGCGTCGAACTTGACGTCCTGGTTGTTGGTGCACAGCGTAAGCAGGTTGTAGCGCATGGCGTCGGCGCCGTACATACCAATGAGGTCCATGGGGTCAACGCCGTTGCCCTTGGACTTGGACATGCGGCTGCCGTCCTTAGCCAGGATCGTCGGGTAGATGACGACGTCCTTAAACGGCACCTCGTCCAGGAAGTACAGCGAGCTCATGACCATGCGCGCGACCCACAGCGCGATGATGTCGCGTGCGGTGACGAGCGCCGTCGTGGGATGATGGCCCTCGAGCAGCTCTGGCTTTTGCGGCCAGCCCTGCGTGGCGAAGGTCCACAGCTGCGAGCTGAACCAGGTGTCCAGCACGTTCTCGTCCTGATGCACGTGATGGCCGCCGCACTTGGGGCACACGTCGGTGTCCTCGGTAAGAGCGTCCTCCCAGCCGCAGTCCTCGCAGTAGAAAACGGGGATGCGGTGGCCCCACCACAGCTGGCGGCTAATGCACCAGTCCTTGAGGTTCTCCATCCAGGTGGTGTAGGTCTGCGTCCAGCGCGCGGGGTGGAAGGTGACCTTGCCGGAGTTAACGGCGTCGAGCGCCGGCCCCTTGAGCTTGTCGACGGCCACAAACCACTGCTCGGACAGCCACGGCTCAAGCGCGGCGTCGCAACGGTAGCAGTGCATGACGGAGTGATCGAGGTCCTCGACGTGATCGAGCAGGTCATGCTCCTCAAACCACTTAATGACGGCCTCGCGGCATTCCTCGCGGGTCATGCCGGTGAACTCGCCGTAGCCCTCGACAACTACCGCGTGCTCGTCAAAGATGTTGATCTGCGGCAGGTCGTGAGCCTGACCCATGGCGTAGTCGTTGGGGTCGTGGGCCGGAGTAACCTTAACGAAGCCGGAACCGAAGTTGGCGTCGACATGCCAATCCTCAAAGATGGGGATCTCACGGTCGACGATGGGAAGCTTGACGGTCTTACCCACAAAGGCGGCCTTCTCGGGGTCCTTCGGGGAAACGGCAACACCCGTGTCGCCGAGCATGGTCTCGGGGCGCGTAGTGGCGACGACGATGTAGTCCTGGCCGTTGACCGGCTCGGTAAGCGGATAGCGCAGGTGCCACAGATGGCCCTTCTCGTCCTTGTACTCGGCCTCGTCGTCCGAGATGGCGGTGGTGCAGTTGGGGCACCAGTTGACGATGCGCTTGCCGCGGTAGATCAGACCGTCGTGGTACCAGTCGCAGAAGACCTTGCGCACGGCCTGCGCGTAGTCCTCGTCCATGGTAAAGCGCTCGTTGTCGAAGTCGACGGAGCAGCCCATGCGCTTGATCTGCTCGACAATGATGCCGCCGTACTCGTGGGTCCAGTCCCAGCAGGCGTCGACAAACTTGTCGCGACCGATCTCCAGGCGGCTGATGCCCTCGCTCTTGAGCTTCTTGTCGACCTTAGTCTGCGTAGCGATACCGGCATGGTCGGTGCCGAGCACCCAGCGCGTGGACTTACCGCGCATGCGAGCCATACGAATGATGGCGTCCTGGATGGAGTCGTCGGTGGCGTGGCCCATGTGGAGCTTGCCGGTCACGTTGGGAGGCGGAATGGTGACGGTGCAGTCGCCCACGCCCTCACGGCGCTTGTAGTAGCCGCCGTCGAGCCACTTCTGCAGGATCGCCGGCTCGTTGGTCGACGGATCGTAGTTCTTGGGCATCTCTTCCATATATCTCTCCCTTGCCCGTCGGCGTGTCCGCCTGCTTGGTTTTCGCTCGGTCAGGTCCTGGCTCGCACGAAGAGAACATTAAGTGCTCTTCGGCTCGTGCGAAATCTACGAAAACCAAGCAGGCGGACACGCCTTAGGTATCGATTACTTCAGTCTGAAGGTACTAACTTGACAATCTCACAGAATAGCACAGGCATACCTGCCGAAAAGGGACAGGTTTATTTTGGTAGGTTTTATCAGGGGAAACGACATTTGCCCATATAAAACCGACCAAAATAAACCTGTCCCTAAATGGCAGGCCCCGCGGTGGTTGCCGCGGGGCCTGGATTCAAGCTATTTACCC
>CATZIG010000206.1 GCA_958419975.1 uncultured Collinsella sp. | reverse complement strand
CCTCTATGCCCGTCGTCCCCGCAAGCGCAAGGCCGTCGTCGACCAGCTCGCCCGCGAGCTCGAGGCCGAGGACGATGCCGCTGCCGATGCCCCGAAGGGAGGCGATGAGTAATGCCTATTGGACCTGCGCGAATGCCGCTCTTCGATCACCTGGGAGAGCTCCGTCGCCGCCTGACCATCGTGGTCGTCTCGGTGTTTGCCGCAGCCATCGTGCTGTATTTCGCCACGCCCGTGGTGCTCGACATTCTGGAAGACCCCATCCGCTCCTTTGTACCGGACGGTAAGTTCTACATCACCACCACGCTCGGCGGATTTGGCCTGCGCTTCTCGCTGGCCATCAAGATGGCCGTGGTCATGTGCACGCCCATGATCATCTGGCAGATTCTGGCATTTTTCCTGCCGGCGCTGCGCCCCAACGAACGCAAGTGGGTCGTGCCCACGGTGCTCGCCTCGACGGTGCTGTTCTTCCTGGGCGCAATCTTTTGCTACTTCATCATCATCCCTGCGGGCTTTGAGTGGCTCATCGGCGAGACCTCGGCCGTTGCTACGGCGCTGCCCGACCTGGAGAACTACGTCAACATGGAGCTGCTCTTTATGATCGGCTTTGGTGTGGCATTTGAGCTACCGCTCATCATCTTTTACCTGTCCGTCTTCCATATTGTGTCCTACGCGGCCTTCCGCAGCGCCTGGCGCTACGTGTACGTAGGCCTGCTCGTGGGTTCGGCTGTGATCACGCCCGACGGCTCGCCCGTCACCCTGGGCCTTATGTACGGCGCCCTGCTCTCGCTCTACGAGATTTCGCTTGCCATCGCCCGTGTGGTCATTACCGCGCGCGAGGGCAAGGAGGGCTTGTTCGTGAGTCGTCTGGACCTGTTCTCGGACGATGAGGACGACAAGGAGTAAATCGGTATGCACGAGGTTGGCATTGTCAACGGCATACTCGATACAGTGATTCGCGTGGCGCGTGGGGCGGGGGCCTCGCGCGCCGTTTTGGTAACGCTGCGTATCGGGGATATGACCGAGGTCGTGCGCGAGGCGCTTGACTTTGCATGGGAGACGTTTCGTGACGAGGACTCGCTCACGCGCGGCTGCGAGCTTGCCGTGGAGGAAGTCCATCCACAAAGCGAGTGTTTGGACTGCGGCGAGGTCTTCGATCACGACCGCTTTCATTGTCGCTGTCCCCAGTGTGGCGGCGCCAACGTGCGCCTGCTGCACGGTCGCGAGCTCGACATCGCAAGTATCGAAATCGAAACCCCCGACGATTAGCCCGCTAGCCATCTGGTGATGGGGTATAAAGGGGCCAAAGTAAGGAGTGCCGAGTATGGCCGAGAAAACGATTGATATCGCGTCGCCGATCCTGTCGCGCAACGAGCGCCTGGCAGATCAGCTGCGTCATCGATTTAAAGAGACAAACACCTATGTGATCAATGTGCTGTCGAGCCCCGGCTCGGGTAAGACCACCACGATTTTGGGCACCAACGAGCGCCTGCGCGACAAGGCGGGCCTGCGCTGTGCCGTTATCGAGGGCGATATCGCCTCGGACGTCGACGCCATTACCATGAAGGAAGCCGGCATGCCCGCCATCCAGATCAACACGGGCGGCCTGTGCCACCTCGAGGGCAACATGATCATGGAGGCCGTCGACGCCTTCGACCAGGCTGTGGGCCTTCAGAATATCGACGTCATCTTTATCGAAAACGTGGGTAACCTGGTCTGCCCAGTCGACTTTGACCTGGGCGAGAACCTGTCCATCATGATCCTCTCGGTGCCCGAGGGCGACGACAAGCCCATCAAGTACCCGGGCATCTTCCAACACGCCGGCGCGCAGCTGCTCAACAAGGTCGACGTGGCTCCGGCTTTCGATTTTGACATGGATAGGTATACTAAGACACTCGATGACCTCAATCCGCAGGCGCCGCGGTTTGCCGTGAGCGCGCGCAAGGGCGAGGGCATGGATGCCTGGTGCGATTGGCTCATCGGGCAGATTGAGCAAGCAAGGGCGTAAGTCGGCCGCCATACGGGCGGGCGTAGCCGCAGAGATACGAGATAGGAGCCTCTTTTGAAGCTCATCATCGCCGAGAAAAACGACGCCGCGCGTCAGATCGCCGAGCGGCTGTCCACGGGTAAACCCAAAAAGGACAAGGTGTACAACACCGCCATCTACCGTTTTGAGTGGAAGGGCGAGGAGTGCGTGACCATCGGCCTTGCCGGTCACATCCTGGCGCCCGATTTTTGCGACAGCGTGCTGTTCGATAAAAAGCTGGGTTGGTATTCGGTGACCGAAGACGGCGAGATGCTGCCGGCCGATATACCCGATGGCCTGGCCCGCCCGCCGTACGACACCAAGCGCAAGCCGTTTCTTGCCGATGGCATTTCCATCAAGGGCTGGAAGCTCGAGAGCCTGCCTTACCTCACCTGGGCACCCGTTATTAAGCTGCCGGCCGAGAAGGAGCTCATTCGTTCGCTCAAGAACCTCGCTAAAAAGTCCGACAGCGTCATTATCGCCACGGACTTCGACCGCGAGGGCGAGCTGATCGGCTCGGACGCTCTCAACAAGGTGCGCGAGGTTGCGCCGGACTTGCCGGTTGCCCGCGCCCAGTACTCTTCGTTTACTAAGGCCGAGATCACGCAGGCCTTCGATAATCTCGTCTCGCTCGACCAGAATCTGGCCGACGCCGGCGAGAGCCGCCAGCACATCGACCTCATTTGGGGCGCGGTGCTCACGCGTTACCTGACGCTCGCCAAGTTTGGCGGCTTTGGTAACGTGCGCTCTGCCGGCCGCGTGCAGACGCCGACGCTCGCCCTGGTGGTCGAGCGCGAGCGCGAGCGCATGGCGTTTGTACCCGAGGACTATTGGCAGATCCGCGGCATGGGTGCCGCGCAGGGCGCTGCCGAGGATGACCGCTTTAAGATCGCTCACAAGACGGCGCGTTTTACCGACAAAGATGCTGCCGAGATGGCGTACGGCCACGTCGACGGCGCTACGACGGCGACCGTTGCCGCGGTGACCAAGCGCTCGCGTAAGCAGCAACCGCCTACGCCGTTTGCGACGACCTCGCTGCAGGCTGCCGCCGCGGCCGAGGGCATCTCGCCTGCGCGTACGATGCGCATCGCCGAGTCCCTCTACATGGCCGGTCTCATCACCCGCGTGTCGACAATACCGTGTACCCTGCGACGCTCGATCTGGGCGCCGTGGTGAGCGACCTGGCAAAGATCAACCCGGCGCTGGCGCCCGTGTGCAAAAAGGTGCTTGCCGGTCCCATGAAGCCCACGCGCGGCAAGGTCGAGACCACCGACCACCCGCCTATCTATCCCACGGGCGAGGGCGATCCGTCCACGCTCGATGGCGGACAGCGCAAGCTCTACGACCTCATCGCCCGTCGCTTCCTGGCAACGCTCATGGGGCCCGCGACCAT
>CATZIG010000205.1 GCA_958419975.1 uncultured Collinsella sp. | reverse complement strand
GCGACGGGGGCGAGGCGAATGGCTGAGCGGTATCGATATGCGGGTTCAACGGTATTATATTGACTACATAGATTATTAACTTGCTTGACTTGTAAACCTAATCGTCCTGTCATCATATTCAACTTCGAAAAAAGGGGAATGAGGGCATCCCGATGCATCGAGTATTACTGGAACCTCGGCGATACGCGGAATGATTTGTGACGAATAGTCATGTCCATCAAGAAGGCTCGACGCTTCGGGCAGCTCGTCGATCGATATATCAATTCTTGGAGACCCGTATTCCTACCATTTTTAATGAAACAACGGCGGTAATTGCTATCGAGATTGCGCCGATAATACCGAGCGCTATCTGAATGGGATATAACCCCAACACATGTCCAAATATGGAGAAAAACATTGCGGAAAAGAGAGCCCTTACCAGAGACGCGACGGAAAGGATCGTCGCGCGGAGATCGTCCGCTATCGCGTCTTGGATTAAGTTTTCCGAAGTGATGTACACCACTTCTGGGAGAAAACAAAGCACCATGCTAAGGCCAAACAAACACAGCGGATTTGAAGCGAACCACGGAAGAATCAAGAAAAGGCCAGCCTCGATTAGCATCGAGCCGAGCATGGTATTTCTTTTCCCGAAACGCGACGAGAAGAAATCTGCTGCAATGTAGGCCGTCGCATTTACTGCATAGGATGCACCGAAAAAGATTCCTATTATGGAGACGGGAGCATCAAATGCGTCGAATACCAACTGATTCAAGTTGTAATAACTCCCGTAGAATCCGTCGAGCATGCTTGTGCCGATTAGGAGAAGCAATATAGCAAAAGCGGATTCTCCAACGCACCAGGTTTCGCGTCTGAAGATCTTGGCTACGTCAAACCTTTCCTCCCCAGAGCTTTCAGAACGGGTCGATTCCTTCCTCTCAATGGGATACAGAAGGGAAAGCTGCAGGAGATAGAAAATGGAGACACATACGTAGAGGGCGCTCCAAGATACTTGGGCAATGAAAGATCCGAGCACAATTGCCATTCCCGTAGCGATTGATTGCGCGGCAAGCAACCGAGCATTGATGGTGAGGAAGCGCTCTCCTTGACCGGCATTCCGGGCAATTTCATATAAAAGCGCTTGTTCGGATCCCGATTGAAGGGAGTAGGCGAGTGCCTCAACAAGGGAAAGCACGACAAGAAAGGGACCTGAGAGCAACAGCATGCCAGCCGTATGGAAGAAAAGCAGCAGCACGCCCACTTGAATCGAAAACTTCTTTCCAAAGAAATCGCCTATCAACCCTGTTGGCAGCTCGAGGACG
This sequence comes from uncultured Collinsella sp., assembly GCA_958419975.1. Classification (GTDB taxonomy): domain Bacteria; phylum Actinomycetota; class Coriobacteriia; order Coriobacteriales; family Coriobacteriaceae; genus Collinsella. The sequence goes on along the minus strand of CATZIG010000205.1, from coordinate 2,120 downwards.
ACCGTTGCAATGTTAAACAGGGCTTGATAAAGCGCGATTTCCGTGACAGACATTCCTTTCTCCGCAAGGAAAAGTAGAAACACTCCCCGATTTAAAACAAATCCCGCGAGAACGAAAAAGGCGGAATAGATGTGCAGTTGCGTAGTGGCATTCTTATTAATTTGACACTCCTAACGACTATTTTTGTCGGGGTGCTCGCCACTGATTCGAAGCCTGAAATGTTCATGGTCTCAATGAAGAGCTGATAAAGCTTTTGAACAGGGTATCGATAGGATAGGACATCCTGCGCTCTTTCTTCTCGACGAACTATTGCCAGCCGGTCGATTTCGAAACAAGAAATCGCATAATACACCCCAGCTTGATCTAGAGTTGCCGTATAGCTCTCTGCAACGGCAAATGCATCACGATCGCGATGCATTTCAAAAATATCTTCAATGCTTCTACCATCTCGATGAATCATAAGGTAGGTTGCGAATTTAAGATGGTCTATCAAATCAAAATACGTATCGGCACGCGCGAGCACGTCAAGAATGTCGTAATTTTCGTTCCTGACTGTGTATAGATGATTGAAATGAAGAGGTGACAGGCTGTTCGGGCCAATTCCGGCAGCAAGTAAATCTAAATAATACTGAGATTGCCGCAGTACGACGCGCGCCTGTCGTGGCTTGACTCGTCATGTTTAATCTGTTTCGTTAACTGAAATACGAAAATCTGGTTAATCAAAAAAGCAAAATCTGGTTAAATGAAACCGGTAAATTTAGTTAAACGCGCTGGTAATCAATGGTGAGAAATATGCCAAAAAAGTACTACACTCGAATTATCGAAAATGAGCTCGACCAGATGCTGGGGATATTCGGTGCCGTTCTCATCGAAGGACCGAAATGGTGTGGAAAGACAACCACAGCCGAAACCCGTGCGGCGTCCAGGCTCCTTCTCATGGACCCGTCGCGCAACTTCGAGAATCGCTTGCGTGCCGAGACGGACCCGGCGCTTGCCGTTTCCGGCGAGGTGCCGCGGCTAATCGATGAATGGCAGGAGGTTCCGAAACTTTGGGACGCGGCGCGGTTTGAGTGCGACAACCGCGGCGGCGAGCCTGGCCAGTTCATATTTACGGGGTCGGCGACGCCGCGAGACAATGAACGGCCGATGCACAGCGGTGCTGGAAGGTTCGCTAAATTGCGCATGGACACCATGACGCTTTTCGAACTTGGGAAATCTAGCGGCGCGGTTAAGCTGTCGGGCATTATTTCTGGCGAAAAGTTCAATGGCGCTTTCGGATCGTTGGATTCTGCCTCGATTGCCGAGTACGTTGTTCGCGGCGGATGGCCCGCGGCGGTCGGTCGCGATGCGCTGGCTGCGTCGTCGATGGCGAAACGTTACATCGGCATAGTCGCCGAAGAAGATTTGTCTCGTGTTGATGGCTCTCGACGCGATCCCGAAAAGGTCAAAGCTGTCATCGAATCGCTCGCGCGCAATGAATCCACTTTAGCGACACTCAAGACGCCCGTAGCTGATCTTGGAGGAGAAGTATCGAGACAAACGGCGGCATCGTATATATCTCTTCTCGCACGGGTCAGCTTCGTTCGCGATATTCCCGCGTGGAATCCAGCAATGAGATCTCCGGTGCACTTAAGAGAATCAAAGAAGCATCATCTTGCTGACCCGTCGCTGGCGGCCGCTGCACTCGGGGCGACTCCGGAGACCTTGCTGCTAGATTTCAAGACGCTTGGACTACTTTTTGAATCGCTGGCACTCCATGATTTGTGGGTTTATGCGCGAGCAAACGGAATGAGTCTCTATCACTATCACGATTCTCGTGATCTAGAGGTCGATGCAGTCATTGCGGCTCCTGGCGGGACCTGGATCCCGGTTGAAGTTAAGCTCAGCTCCGCTCAAATCGAAGAGGCATCTGACAATCTTGTTGCTGTCGAGGAACGTATGGTTGCCGCCGGAAACAACCCGCCGGTTTCGAAAGTTGCAATCATTGGATTTGGTTCACAAGCCTATGTTACCGACCGCGGCGTCCAAGTTGTTCCGTTGGATGTGCTCGCGCCGTAATGCTGTTGGCGGAGTGGAATGTGGGCGCGCAAGGAGATGCGGAATCGATGAGAGCCTCAAAA
>CATZIG010000204.1 GCA_958419975.1 uncultured Collinsella sp. | reverse complement strand
ATTTGGAAAGCCAGCGCAACGAAGGCCTGACCGACGAGGTCTCGCTCGACAATATGGAGCAGAGCCTCAAGAACATCCTGGCTGCCAAGGTGAGCGAGCTTAATGCGACCATCGACGGTATCGACCACGATACGCTGGCGGCTGTTGTGCATGCCCTTAAGCATGCAGGGGTTATTGAGTTTGCAGCTGTGGGCAATACGAACGCGGTCGCGCTCGATGCGACGTTTAAGTTTTCGCAACTGGGCCTGCGCTGCATGGCGAGCACCATTAGCGAGACATCAATCGGCTTTGCGCTCACGTTGCGCCCGGGTGACGTCATCGTGCTAATCTCAAACTCCGGCAAATCGCGCCGACTGAATCGCATGGCAAAAGCGGCTCGCGACTGCGGCGCAACCGTAGTCGTCATCAGCAGCGACAGCAAATCCCCGCTCGCGCGTCTGGCAGACTACACTTTTAATACCGTCAACCACGAAGCGCTGCTGACGACGGGCGACTTTGCGTTCTCCAAAATCAGCGCCACGATGATCATCGAAGTCATCTACAACTTCCTGTTGCCCGAGATCGAAGACGCGCGTGAGCATATCAGCTACTACGAGGAGCTCATCCAGCCGGATAAGGTCGTTGAGTAAAACGCGCAGTGGGACAAAAATTTCAGTCTATTTTGTCCCACCAACACCGCTGATACGACCTAACCTCGAGCTTCTTCGAGCATCTGCTTTGCGTGGGCCAAGCTTGCCTCGGACTGATCGCCGCTCAGCATGCGGGCGATCTCGGCGGTACGCGCTTCGCCGGTTACCTCGTCCAAATGCGTCTGGGGAACATCGCCCGGTTCCTTGCTAACAACATAATGCTTGTCAGCCATGACGGCGACCTGCGCCAAGTGGGTTACGACGATGACCTGATGTGTGGCGGCAAGATCTGCCAGCACGCCCGCGAGTGCACGTGCCGTGGAGCCACCGACACCGGCATCGACCTCGTCGAATACCAGAGTGTCGACGCCGTCCGCATTGCCGAGGACAACCTTGCTCGCCAGCATGACGCGGCTCAGCTCGCCGCCCGACGCAATGCGGCGCAAGGGACGAGGTGTCAAGCCGGCGCCGCTGCGATACAGCAGCTCATAGCTCGAGGGACCCGCGGGTGTCCACTCAGCGCGAGGAAGATCGCGGGACTCCCAGACCAGCTCAGCACCGCCCATCTCCAGGCGCGCCATCTGACGGCCAACCTCGTGACAAAAACGCGGGGCCGCCGTATTGCGTGCACGCTTAAGCGCCTTGGCGGCGGCAAACAGTTCATGCTCCGCTGCGCCAAGCGCTTCACGCGCCTTCTTGATCTGCTCATCACCATCGTGTACCAGCGACAACAGCTCTTGCGAACGATCGCGCATGGCAAAAACATCGTCCATGGTGGGACCCCACTGACGCAACAGGCCCTTGAGGTCGGAATACCGCTCGCGCATGCGAGTGAGCTCACGAGGGTCAAACGCAACACCATCGCGATAGGCGCGCAGCTCGTTGGCGCAGTCCTCGAGTGAGATGCAGGCGTCCGAAAGTGCGTCTGCGATGTCACCTAGCTTGCGGTCAACGGTCGCCATGCGGGAAAGCTCGGCCACGGCGCCGTTCACGGCATCGAGCGCTCCCCCTTCAGAGGCAAGCGATGCATGGGCATCGTTAGCCGTGGCAACCAGTACCTCGGCATGTTCGGAGCGCGGCAGCAGTTCCTCGAGTTCCTCATACTCGCCCGGCTTGGGGTCGACCTCGCCGATGCGCTCGAGGGCAAAGCGCGCCTCCTCGACGCGGCTCCCCTGCGCGCGCGAGGCCTCTTCGACACGTCGAACCTCCTTGGCGGCAGCGCGCGATGCTTTAAAGCAGGCGCGGTACGCATCCAGCGCCTCGAGTGCCGGGCGCCCCGCCCATGCATCGACCATCGCAACGTGATGCGCCGGATCGAGCAAGCGCTGGTGCTCGTGCTGGCCGCACAGATCCATCATCACACCAACGCGCTCCGAAAGCTCGCGCACACTGGCGATGCGGCCGTCAATCTTCACTCGGCTGCGGCCCTCGGCAGAAAGGCTGCGCTGCACGGTAAAACCCTCCGTGTCGTGTGGACCGTCGAACAACCGCGCCTCGACGCTCGCCAGCGCCTCGCCCTCGCGCACCATCGACGAATCCGCGCGCTCGCCCAAAATAAGCTTGAGGGCCGAGAGCAGCGCGGTCTTGCCGGCGCCGGTCTCGCCGGTCAGGACAGTCAGGCCGGCACTCGGCACCAGCGTCGCCTCGCGAATGAGTGCAATGTTAGAAACCTGCAGCTCATCGATCATGACGGACTCCGTAGAATACGCGGCTCACCGAGTTATAGAAGCTCTCGGGGCCGTAATCGAGAAGCAGCACATCTCCGGGACCGCGGCGCACGGCCACGCTCTCAACGGTGCCATCGCAGGTAATAAACTGTCCATCAATAGCGATCGCCGGAACGCTCGGACGGTCATCAGACATGAAGATTTCGACGACATCACTCGGCGAAGTCAAGAAGGCACGGGCCTGAATGGTGTGCGGCGCAATGGGTACGCAGACCATGCCCGTATAGTCGGGGCTCACGATGGGGCCACCGGCACTGAGCGCGTAACCCGTAGAACCAGTCGCCGTGGACACGACCACGCCGTCGCCACGCAGTCGATCGATATGGTGGCCCGACACCGTGATGTCGAACTCGACCATATCGGACAGCGGACCGCGAGTGAGCGCCATGTCGTTGAGGGCGAAGGTGCGCACGACATCCTTCGTACCGTCTTCGCGCACGGACACGATATCCGCGGCGATGGTGGCGCGACGGCTCACGTGCAGCTCGCCGGAAAGGGCGTCGCTCACGACCTGCAGAATGTCGCGCTCCTCGGGGCTCGCAGCAGTTAAAAAGCCCAGGTGACCATAGGAAAGACCGAGGATAGGAATCTCGCGATGGTTGAGGATGCGGGCAGCGCGCAGCAACGTACCGTCGCCGCCGAGCGTAATGACCAGATCGGAGCCATCAATATCAGGCGTGCTTTGAATCTTGGATCGCTGATCGGCCGCCCATGCGACCTCGTAGCCCTGGCGCGTAAGCCAAAGCTCGAGCATCAGGCCACTCTCGACCGCCTCTTGCTTGTAGTAATTGGGAACCAGAAAGACCTTCATAGCGTTGCAGCTTTCTCGCTCAAAACCGATACCTGGGATTGCAGCTCGTCTTGCGAACGGTCGCCGGGGACAAACCTCGTGCCGTACAGGAAAAACTCAACGTTGCCCTTGGCACCATGAATGGGTGACACGCACACATCGACCGGGAACAGGTCCTTGGCAGCAAAGAGTTCAACCGCCGCCACGAGCGTATCGCGGCGCACGGCGGGATCGGTCACAATGCCGCCCTCGCCCACTAGCGCCGCCGGAGCCTCAAACTGCGGCTTTACGAGCGTGCAGAA
>CATZIG010000203.1 GCA_958419975.1 uncultured Collinsella sp. | reverse complement strand
CTTCGCTTCCAAGCCGGTCGTGACCCGTGTCATGGGCATCGACGAGGCTAAGGCCGCCGGCGCTGTCGCTCTGTTTGGCGAGAAGTACGGCGATGTCGTCCGCGTCGTCTCCGTGGGCGCCGAGGACCAGCCGTTCTCCCGCGAGCTCTGCGGTGGCACACACGCTGCTAACACCGCCGAGATCGGCCTGTTTAAGATTATTTCCGAGTCCTCCACGGGCTCTAATGTCCGTCGTATCGAGGCCGTGACCTCTAAGGGTGCTCTCGACTATATGGCCGACCGCCTGGCGCTCGTCGACGCCGCCGCCGCTGCGCTCAAGTGCCGCGTAGACGAGGTTCCCGCCCGCGTGGAGAACCTGCAGGCCGAGCTGCGCGAGACGTCCAATAAGCTCAAGAAGGCTCTGACCGGTGGCTCCTCCGACGCCATCTCCAGCGCCATCGAGGGCGCCGTCGAGCTCGACGGCTATAAGCTCGTTGTCGCTGAGCTCCAGGGCCTTGAGGCTGCCGACCTGCGCAACGTATGGGATACCGTGCATCAGAAGGTCGCCGGCCCTGTCGCTTGTGTCGTCGCCAGCGTGACTGAGAAGGGCACTCCGGCCCTGCTCGCTGCCGGCTCCGATGACGCCGTCAAGGCCGGTTTCCACGCCGGTAACGTGATCAAGCAGATCGCGGGTCTGGTCGACGGTCGCGGTGGCGGTCGTCCCAACATGGCCCAGGCCGGTGGCAAGAATGCTGCCGGCATCGCCGATGCCCTCGCGGCCGCTAAGACCGCGCTCGGCGCCTAAGAATCTAAGAAGTCGCTGTGGTTGCGCTCGCGCTGGACATAGGGGAGACCAGGATTGGCATCGCCGTCTCGAGCCGTGATGGCAAGATGGCGATGCCTGTCAAGGTGCTTCCGGCTGCCGAGGTCACCGGTATGTCCAAGACGTTCCGCTACCTGGTTGAGGACTATGAGCCCGACATCCTGGTAAGCGGACGTCCCCTGACCATGGCCGGTGAGCCCGGCCCTCAGGCCGAGCGCGTTGCCGCTGTGGCGCAAAAGATTGCCGACGAGCTCGATCTTCCGTTGGAGTTTGAGGACGAGCGTCTGTCCTCGCAAGAGGCCAAGCGTATCCTGCGCGAGCAGGGACTCAACGAAAAGCAGATGAGGGGCAAGATCGACATGATTGCCGCCAGCCTGTTTTTGCAGACGTGGCTCGATCGTAAAAACGAGGAGGTTTCGCATGCCTAGTGCTTCCGATCCGCGCCAGCCGAATCGTACACAGCAGCCGGCGTCGCGCCCTGCCCAGCCTGGCCAGCGTCCGGCACAACCGACGCAGCGCGCAGCTCAGCCTGCCGCGCGCCCGGCGCAGTCCTTCTCTCGTTCGGCCCAACCTGTTCAACGGACGGGTCAGCAGCCTTCTGCTCGTTCGGTTCAGCATTCGGCTTCTCACGCGGCTCAGCAGCCCACTGCTCGTACGGCCCAGCCTGCAGGCGGTACCCGCTTTAAGCAGCAGGCACCTACCCAGCGAACTCAGGCCCCTCAATCGCATTCGCATCACGCTCGCGGTTCGCATGGCGTTGCTCCGGCGACCCGCTCGAGCTACAACACGCATGCTCGTCGCGGTGCTCAAAAGAAAAGCTCCCCGGTGCCTATGATTATCGGTGGCGTTGTTGCCGTGCTTGCGCTTGTCGCGATCGTTTTCTTTGTCGTGCCAGCCGTCAAGGGCTTCTTTGGCGGTGAGGGTGCGAAAGTCGTTGCAGGCCAGCAGGTTACTATCACGATTCCCGATGGTGCCTCGGGTGACAGCATCGCTTCGATTCTCTCCGAGAATCATATCGTCGAAAATCCCAAGGATTATTATGCGGCGGTGAAAAAGCTCAACGCCGATATGTCGCTCAAGCCTGGTGATTATTCGTTCACCACACTCATGGATGCGACCAAGGTTGTTCAGCAACTCATGGAAGGCCCCAACGCGGGCTCCAATGCGCTGACTATCCCTGAGGGCCTGACGGTCGATCAAGTCGCCGACCGTGTGGCCCAGGCCTACGACAGCATCTCTAAGGAAGACTTCCTCAACCAGGCCAAGGCCTCCAACTACGTGGACGACTATAGCTTCCTTAAGGGCGCCGCCAACGACTCGCTCGAGGGTTTCTTGTTCCCCAAGACCTATTCGTTGGGTGATTCGCCGACGGCCGATGGCGTGATTCGCGCCATGCTCGATCAGTTTAAGACCGAGTACAAGTCGCTTGACTTTGCGAGCTGCGAAGCCAAGATCAAGGAACGCTTCGGTGTGGAGATGTCCGACTACGACATCGTCAACTTGGCCTCTATCGTTGAGCGCGAGGGCCTCAACGCCGACCAGCGCGCGCACGTGGCCTCGGTCTTCTACAACCGCCTTGCCGGCAAGCTCGACGGTCTGCGCTATCTCAACAGCGATGCGACCATGATGTATGTCACCGGTGGCGAGGTTACCGCCGACGACCTGCAGAGCGATAGTCCGTATAACACCTATAAGCACGAGGGTCTGCCACCCACGCCCATCTGCTCTCCGTCGCTCGAGGCACTCAAGGCCACGCTTGAGCCGACCGACTCCGATGACCTGTATTTCTACATTACGCAGGACGAGGAGTACTTCTCGCAAACCTACGAAGAGCATCAACAGTCTTGGAATTAGCATGAGGATTTTTAGCCCCAAACGATACGTTGCCTCGGTCGATCGCATCGACCTTGATACCCTGTGGGCCGACGGCAAACGCGCCATTCTGCTCGATCGCGATAACACCCTGGTGCCGCGCGACACCGAGCAGGTTCCCGCCGCGGTTTCCGCTTGGCTCGACGCCGCCCGCGCCAAAGGTTTTAAGCTGTGCATGGTGTCCAACAACTGGCATCGCGACCAGGTCATGAGCTCTGCACGCGAGCTGGGACTCGAGGCCATCAGCCACGCCATGAAGCCGGCGCCGTTTGCCCTCAAGGCGGGTCTTAAGCGCCTCGGCGCCTCGGCCGACGAGGCGGTGCTGATCGGTGATCAGCTCTACACTGACGTGTGGGGCGGAAATTTCGCCGGCGTCGATACCATCCTGGTAAAGCCGCAGGCGACGCAGGACCTGTGGTATACGCAGATCTTCCGTATCTTTGAGCGCCGGGCCCTGCGCGACCTTCACTGCGAGGAATAGGTCTCGCTATGTCCCAGCACACCAAACACGGCTGCGACCATATCTTCTTTATCGGCTTTTTGGGCGCGGGCAAATCGACGCTCGCGCGCAACGTGGGCACCATGTTCAAGCGGCGTTTTATCGATACCGACCGACTGGTCGTGCGCCGTTGCGGTAAGTCGGTAACCGAGATTTTTGAGACCGAGGGCGAGGATCGTTTTCGTGAGCTCGAGACCTCGGCGCTCCGTTCGCTCCAAAGCGAGCGCAGCCTGTTGGTTTCGTGCGGGGGCGGTATCGTCGCGACGCCGGTGAATATTGAGCTGATGC
>CATZIG010000202.1 GCA_958419975.1 uncultured Collinsella sp. | reverse complement strand
GCGCTGAGTTCCTCGAGGTCATCGTCGAGCTCGTCATCATCATCGGCTTTGCGCGGGGCCTCCTGAGGCACCAGCGAGGCGGCCTTGATGTCCAAAAGCGTAGCCGCGACCAGCAAAAAGTCGCTTGCCACATCCAGGTCCAGCGCCTCGATGCGCTCGGCTTCGGCCAGGTATTGCTCGGCCACCTCGCTAATGGAGATGGCGCCGATATCTACTTTTTGACGGGTTACCAGCTGCAGCAGCAGGTCGAACGGTCCGCTGTAGACCTGCGTCGACACGCGATACGACATCTTCGACCTCCTTTGACGGCGCCTTCGCGGCGCGGTTTGGGTGCATGTTGCGACCGTTTTGCGCGGTCGACCTGTAAGTTTACCTTAGATGCCGGCGATTGCGAAGTTGAGCAGCCACTCAGCCAGCGGATACACGGTAACGTCGAAATAGCGGGCGATCACATCGATACCGGTCCACATGGGCAGCAGATACAGCACGATGATGAGTATGGGCATGGCGTATTGCTGCAGGTGGTAGTAGTTGGTGAGCGCTTTACCTTTGAGGAACGGCACGATGATAGACGAGCCGTCAAGCGGCGGAATCGGAATGAGGTTAAAAAACGCGAGCGACAGGTTAACCACGATAAAGGCAGCGCCGAAGTTCATGATTTGCGACGCCACGCCAAAAGACATGCTGGCGTAGAGGTTGCCATAGACCAGGTGCATGAGGGCTGCGGCCAGGCACGCGAGTGCGATATTCGATGCGGGGCCTGCCGCGCTCACCAGGACCTCGTCGCGCTTGGGGTGCTTGAGGTTGTTGAGATAGACGGGCACGGGCTTGGCGAAGGCAAATACCGGGCCGCCGGCCGCGAGCATAAGCAGCGGCAGGAGGACGGTGCCAAACGGGTCGATGTGGTTGAGCGGGTTGAGCGAGACGCGGCCACGGGAGCGTGCCGTCTTGTCGCCGAGCGCCCAGGCCGCGGCGGCGTGCGCGCTTTCGTGGATCACGATGCCAACGATGACAGCGACGGCGCTGGCAAGCAGATTCATGAGGTAGCTGCTGGACATAGCACCTCCTAGCGGACGCGGCGCGATGCGCGCGTGAGCAGGTGGTCGACCACAAACAGGATGACGGCCACGATGGCGTAATCTAAGCGGAACACGCCGCCAAAGGGCGAGGTGATGACGCCGTAGCCGGCGATGGCACTCGGCAGCGCGCGCGAAAGCTCAACGACAAAGCCGACGATCTGCAGCTTGGCGGTCAGGCCGCTAAAGCACAACAGCACGGTCATCGCGCTCATAAAGATGCCGCAGATGCGGCACGCAATGGCGATGATGCTCATCGCCACGGCAGCGGCCTTACGAGAGTTCACGCGCGGTCTCCTCTTCAATCTGTGTGGAAAGCTCGAGCCATTCGTCCTCGAGCTTGGGCAGCTCTTGCTTAAGGCCGTTATATTCCCCCAGCGCGGCGTTGAACTTATCCTGATCGGCATAAAGCTCTTCACTTGCCATCAATTCCATAAGCTCGTCATAGCGGGCGCGCTTTTTGTCGAGCTCCGCCTCGATCTTCTTAAGCTGGTTGCGCACGCCCTTGAGCTTTTTGTTGAGCGCAGCGCGGGCCTGGGCCTCGGCGCGCTTTTGCTCCTTGGTCTTTTTGCCCTCGGCAGGTTTAGGCGCCGCGGCGGGGGTGTCGGCCTGGGCGGCGCTGGCTTTGGTGGACTTGGCCGCGGCAGGCGCGCTCTCCCCTGCGGCCTCGGCGGCGGCGCGGGCTGCGAGATCCTCGCGCTTGTAGAGGTAGTAGTCGTAGTCGCCGTCGTAGACCGTGACCTTGCCATCGCGTATGTCGATCACGCGGTTGGCAACGGCGCGTACCAGGTGCTCGTCGTGGCTGATCAGCACGATGGTACCAGGGAAGTTTTGCAGGGCATTCTCGAGCATGTCCACCGAGTCGATGTCCAGGTGGTTGGTGGGCTCGTCCAGGCACAGGAGCGCCTCGGGGGCCACGAGCATCTTTGCCAGGGCCAGACGCGCCTTTTCGCCACCGGAGAGGACGCGGACCTGTTTTTCGATTGCATCGTTGTCGCTAAACAGGAAGGCGCCCAGCAGGCTGCGCTGCTGCGGCACGGTCCACTCGGGCGTGACGGTGTCGATCTCTTGCAGGACGGTGTTGGACTCGGTCATGCCCTCGAGCGCATGCTGGGCATAGTAGGCGACGCCGACGTTGGTTCCCAGGTCGCGGGTGCCGGTGGTGGGCGGCTCCAGACCGGCGAGGATCTTCATGAGGGTGGACTTGCCAGCGCCGTTGGGGCCGACGAGTGCCACGTGCTCACCGCGGTAGAGCTTGTCGCTGTAGATGTGCTTATCGCCGTAGGACTTGGAGACGCCCTCTAGGCCCACGACCATGTCGCCGGAGCGTGGCGGATCGGGGAACTTAAAGTCGATGTGCTTGTGGCCCTCGGGCAGGATGACGAGCTCCTTTTTAATCTGCTCGATCTTGCGGATGCGCTCCTGCGCCTGGGCTGCCTTGGTGGGCTTGTAGCGGAACTTGTCGACGAAGACCTGCATGTGGGCGATGTCGCGCTCCTGGGCAGCGCGCTTGGCGCGCATCTGCTCCAGGTTGTCCTCGCGCTGCTTAAGGTAGTTGCTGTAGTTGCCGGTGTAGGTGGTCACGCGGCGGTTCTCGAGGGCGGCCACGTGGTCGACGCAGGCGTCCATGAAGGCGCGGTCATGGCTGACGATGAGGACGGCGCCATCGTAGTTGGCGATAAAGCCGCGCAGCCATTGGACACTCTCGAGGTCCAGGTGGTTGGTGGGCTCGTCCAGCAGCAGCAGGTCGGGGTGGCGCAGGAAGAGCTTTGCCAGCGCGATGCGCATCTGCCAGCCGCCGGAGAACTCGGAGCACAGGTGCTCAAAGTCGGTGACCTTAAAACCCAGGCCGGACAAGATCTTGCGGGCGTTGCTCTCGAGTTCGTAGCCGCCCAGATGCTCAAAGCGGTCCTGGACCTGGCCATACTCGTTGAGGAGGGCGTCGACGTCTTTGCCCTGCTCGGAGAGCTCGGTGATCTGGGCCTGCAGCTCGTTAGCGCGCACGCCCATGCGGCGGATTTCCTTGGCGGCGGCCATGACCTCGGCAAGGATGGTGGTGTCCTTTTGCTCCAGGTTAGTTTCCTGCTCTAGATAGCCTACCTGGCAGTCCTTGGCGTACTGGACCTGGCCAGCGTCTGGGCTGTCGATGCCCATGATGATCTTGAGCATGGTGGTTTTGCCGGCGCCGTTGGGGCCTACGAGCGCAAAACGCTCGCCGGGGTTGATCTGGAATGACGCGCCGCTAAAGAGGACGCGCGCGCCGAAGCTTTTTTCGATCTTGTCGACCAGGAGGATCATGGTGCCGCCTTTGACCTTGTGTGCCTATATGAAAAAAGGCCCCAACTTGCGTTGGAGCCTCATTCAATGCTCGGGTGGAGACGAGGGGGATCGAACCCCTGACCTCTTGAC
>CATZIG010000201.1 GCA_958419975.1 uncultured Collinsella sp. | reverse complement strand
ATGCCACCGTTTCCGTACCACAAACAGCAGGGCAATCGCTATAATGCAAGCCCAGTAAAAACACGATGAACCGCAAGGCGAAAATCGAAGGATATGCATACGATGTCGCAAAACGATCGAACTCAACTGATTCCCGATCCGCAGCAGCCGAGCAGGCACACCGGCGGCGTTCAGTCGCCGCGTCCTATCGCGCCGAGCCACGGTCAGCAGCGTAGTGCAGCAAACGCTTCCCAACGCCCGAACCAACAGCGACAGCAGCGTCAACAACGTCAGCAGCGCCGGGCAAACGGCAATGCGCCCAAGCAGCCCCCCACGCACGCTCGGGGCGATCGTGGCCCCGCGCGCAAACCCGCCGAGAACAAAAAGTCGGGCAAAAAGACGACGCTCTTTGTCGTCCTTGGTCTTATCGTCATTGTCTATATCGTAGGCATCGTAGCGTTTTCGCAGCTAGCATACCCCAACACCACCATCGCCGGCGTCGACGTCTCGTTCTCCAACGCTTCGTCTGCCGCCACCAAGGTCAACTCGGCATGGAAGCACTATAAGCTCGCCGTGACAGGCGATGACTTTAGCTGGTCCTATCAGCCCGAGTCCGATGAACCCATTGTCGACGGCGAAGCTGCCTCAAAAGAGATCATCAGCCACAACGAGGCCTTTGTATGGCCGGTCCGCCTTGTGGAATCCTTAAGCGGCAAGACCAAAACAACTGCTACCTCCAACGAAGTCGATCTTGATCAAGACGTCGACCTGTCCATGCTCTCCGACACCTTTGACCAAAAGAAGTTTGAGAAGGATCTGGGCGCCGCCATCGACGAGTTTAACGAGGGCCGTTCGGGCACGTTCGAGGCCAATAGCTCCTATGACGAGCAGGCCGGCAAGTTTACCGTCGAGAAGGCGCGCTCCAACGAAAAACTCAACCGCGAGCATGTCATTAAGTATGCCGAGCTCGAGCTTGCCTCGCTGGCCGAGACCGTAGATCTTTCCAAGCTCGGCAACGATGCCTATGAGCCACTCAATGGAACGCTGACAGATGATCAGATTCAGGCCGCATGCGATGCCGCCAACAACTTCTTGGGCGTCAACGTGACCCTCAAGCTCAACGGCGAGGATGCCGGCAAGGTTGATGGCAGCTCCGTGTTGCAGTGGATCAGCTTTGCCGATCCGGCCAACCCCACGCTCGATACGTCGCAGATCAGTAGCTGGGCAGCCGAGCTCGCCAACGGCTTTAATACCGTGGGCTCCACTCGCTGGTGGACGCGCGCCGATGGCAAGCAGTGCGCCGTCGAAGGCGGTGACTTTGGTTGGTCCATCGACAGCAGCTCGCTCGCCAAGCAGGTCGAGGACGCCATTAACAACAAGCAGACCGGCGAAATCGAGATCAAGTACTCCCAGAAGGCCGACACCTTTACCGCAAAGGGAGAGCCCGACTGGAAGGCGTATATCGACGTCGACCTGTCCGAGCAGCACGCGCGCTACTATGACGAGAACGGTAATATCGTTTGGGAGGCCAACTTTATTTCCGGCAAACCGGGCGAAGACGCCACCCCCGAGGGCGTGTGGCAGATCAACAGCAACGACGGCGGCAGCACCCTGATCGGAGCCAAGGACCCCGAGACCGGTAAGCCCAAATATGAAAGCCCGGTGAGCTACTGGATGCCGTTCGAGGGCAATATGATCGGCTTCCACGACGCCACCTGGCAAAACGACAAGAGCTTCGATAATGCCGAGTCGTACAAGTGGTGCGGCAGCCACGGTTGCATCAACCTGCGCCTGTCCGATGCAAAGGCACTGCACGATTGCATCAAAGTCGGCCTGTGCGTGGTTGTCCACTCGTAGGAAAACACGCCTTCACACAACGGGAAACTGACGCTCCAATCTAACAGTTCCGAAAGAATCCGCCATATGCGCCCGCCTCACGCGACGGGCGCATATACTTATTGAGGAACTTTCTATAAAGGAGACGCCATGTCGAATGTCCCCACCATCAGCTCGGGACCAAATGATACCGAGCGAGCGCCCGAGGGTGCCACCGAAACGATTCCCCTCACAACAGACGTGCACGCCACACAGCAAAATGGCAGCACAAGCGATACAACCGAGATTTCTGACGAAGAGGCTTACGCCAAGCTCAAAGCAAAACGTGCCGAACGTCGACGCAAAAAGCTGATTCGACGCGGTATTGCCGCCGGCGTCGTGGGTGCCATCGCGCTCATTGCCATTGTCGCAACCCTGGTTGTCAATGCGCAGCCTCAGAGCGCTAGCGGGCCTGTGACCGACATGGTGACCGAGGGCACGTTTACCACAACGGTCGAGGCGAAAGGCCAGCTCAAACCCATTTCGTCCTCAGTGGTCTCCCCTTCTGTCGACGGCACGGTCGATTCAATCAACGTGCAGGCGGGCCAATCCGTCAACGAGGGCGACGTGCTTATGACCATTAAAAACGACGAGCTCGATCGTAACGTTGCCGAGGCGCAGCGTGCAGTTGCAGCCGCTCAAGAAGACCTCGCCAACGCACAGAAAGCCGCAGCCGCCGCGCAGGCCACCCCAACGACGAACGTTGATGTAGCTTCCGCAGCGGCTGGCATCTCCGCCGCATCGGCGGACACGAACGCCGTATCGGCCGCGCAGCGCAGCCTCGCATCGGCCCAGGCAAACCTCGACCAGGCGAACGCCAAGGCCGCCAGTCGCACGGTCACGGCCCCGAGCTCGGGTAGCATCGTGGAGCTTAACGCCAAGGTGGGCGCCACGGTAACAGGCGGCATGATCATGGGCGAAAGCGATACGAGCGGCGGCAAGCAGTGCATGCAGATCGCCGACCTATCCAAGATGAAGGTGACCGTGCAGGTGGGCGAAAAGGACATCGCCAAGATCGCCGTTGGGCAGAGCGCCAACGTCACGTATCCCGCGTTTCCCGATATCGTGAGCCAGGGCACCGTCACGGCTATCGCATCGGTGGCAAACTCTGACGCCGCCAACGGTGGCGGCGGCAGCGTAACCTTTAACGTCGACATTCTCATAGAGGCGCCCGACGCGCGCCTGAAGCCGGGCATGACAGCCGAGGTATCAGTGGTGACCGAGCAGCTCGACGACGTGGTGATGGTGCCGACGATGGCGCTCATGACCGAAGACGGCGAACACTATTACGTCAACGTGGCGACTGATGACGAGGGCAAGCAAACCCGTCGCGTGAAGGTGACCGTCGAGACGCAAAACGACAACGAAGCCGTAGTCGGCAAGACACAGGTCAAGCGCGACGACCAGGGCAACGAGATCAACCCCAACGTGCCGGTTACCAAGCTGCGCGATGGCGACACCCTCGTCATGGACACCGGAGCGGACGCAGCGGCTGACGGCGGCTACGGCGCGGATTCGGGCAGTATGTCTGCCGACGAGGGCATGTAATGCGTCCCGTTATCGACATCCGCAACGTGCACCGCATCTTTGAGAGCGAGGCGGGGTGCGCCCACATCCTGCACAACGTGAGCCTGGCGGTAAATCCCGGCGAATTCGTCGCTATCACTGGC